>JAUVTH010000068.1 GCA_030601615.1 Gemmatimonadota bacterium | reverse complement strand
TTCCTCGGGGCCGTACCGCTCGGCCTCGCCGTCAGGCAGGAGGGCGACAGGGGGACGCCGACGGTTGTCGGCCGCGCCGATTCGCCCGAGGGCCAGGCTCTCGAAGCGATCGCGGAGTTCGTGGAAGCTCGCGTCGGGGATCTAGCCGGGAGCGCGGAAGTCTCCTGAGCTCGGAAGTTTCCTGAGCTCGGCCCTGCGGGTCGATCCCACCGCCGGCTCGGTCCAGCGGGCGATCCGGCGCCTGGCCGGACCGGCCGTCGGGGCAAGCCTGCTGCAGGGTCTGTTCAACGTTGTCGACACGTTCTGGGTCGGCCGGGGACTGGGTCCGGCGGCCCTGGCTGGCGTCAGCACTGCGGGCTTCACGGTGTGGATCCTCCTCTCCATGGCGGAGCTCGCGTCGGTCGGGCTGACCGCGGTGGCGAGCCGGCGGCACGGCGAGCGCCGTCCCGATCGCGCGGCCGTCGCCGTGTATCGGGCTTTCTGGCTCGGTCTCAGCCTCTCGGTCGTACTCGGCGTCGCCGGTCTCTTCATGCTGTGGCCCCTGTTCCAGCTCATGGCCACTCCGTCGGAGGTGACGATCCAGGGGAGCAGCTACCTGGCGGTCTACCTGGCGGGCGCCCCTGTCGTGTTCACGTATTTCGTGATGGAGGCGGCGTTTCGCTCGGCGGGCGACACCCGCACACCGCTCGTATTGCTCGCGGTATCTCTCGGTTTGAACACGGTGCTGGACCCGCTGCTCATCCTTGGGATCGGCCCGTTTCCACGGCTCGGGATCCAGGGAGCGGCACTCGCCACTATCGTCACACGGGCGGCCGGTTGCCTCGTGGGTTACCGGTGGCTGGTCGAGCGAGGACTGGTGAAGAGAGCCGTGCCGTCCCTCCGCCCCATCCTGCAGATGGCGTGGATCGGGCTTCCTGTCGCAGCGGGTGGGGCCCTGTTCTCGTTCGTGTACATCCTGCTCACGCGTTTCACGAGCAAGTTCGGGACGGCCGCGTTGGCGGCACTTGGTGTCGGCCACAAGGTGGAGTCCCTCAGCTACATGGCGTGCATCGGGTTCGGACTGGCAGCCGCCACGGCAGTCGGGCAGAATCTCGGAGCGGGCTCGAAGGAGCGGGCTGTGGCGTCAGGTCGTGTGGCCACGATGTACGCCGCCGCCCTGACGGGTCTGGCAGGCCTGGCGTTCCTGCTCGTGCCGGAGCACCTGATGCGCGTGTTCAGTTCGGATCCAGCGGTGATTGCCGCCGGCACGAGCTATCTGAGGATAGTGGCCGTGGCGCAGGTCTTCATGGCCCTGGAAATCGTTCTTCAAATGTCGATGGAGGGAGCCGGTTACTCACTGGTGCCGTGGATTCCGTCCAGTATCCTGACGCTGCTGCGTCTGCCCCTGGCCCCTCTTCTGAGCCGTTCGATGGGCCTCGCGGGGATCTGGTGGACGATCAGCGGAACGGGTGTTGCGCGAGGGATTGCGGCGGCCTGGATCTGGCGCCGCGGCCGCTGGAAGGACCGAACCATCTGACGTACGGAACTGTGGGAACGGCCTGCCTCGCGTACGCCTCCTGTCGCGTGTCCGGTGCGAAGTAGTCCTGCTCAGCTCGCCTGTCGCACCTCGATGGTTCCGAGGGCGGCTCGCAGGTGAATGTCCAGCCGGTGTGACGCGGATTCCCAGCCGGGTGATTGCCAGGCGCCGTCCACCTTCGTGAATCCCGGCGCGTCGAGAGACGCCAGGAAGCCCTTCTTGTTGATCCGCACCCCGAGATCCGGTGGCACGACAAGCGTCAGGCTGCCCAGACCCATCTCGATTGTCGCGGAAGCGTCGGCGGACCACTCGCCGGTGAAGTCCAGGCGCACGTCACCCAACCCACCCGTGAACTCGAGCTCATCGAATCGCGCGTTCCCGAGACCCGTCGCCGTGAACTCGGCGACGCCGACCTTCAGTTCGAGCCTTTCCATGCTCGCCGGATTGACGGAGCCGAACGCGAGCTCGGTGTCCGATGCGGCGGTCTGGTATACGAGACCCGTCAGGGGAACTCCGCCGAGATCCACTACGCTCAAGGCGGCCCCGACCTTCATCCGCAGGTCGGTGGGCACATCAGGGCTCAGGCCCAGGTTGAGAAACCCATGGTCCTCTTCGTCCATGTCGAGATCGAAGTCGATCTCTCCATCATCTCCGATGCCCTCGAAACCGATAACCAGCCGGGCGGCTTCGCCGTCGACGGACCACTTCCGCTCCGGCCGCATCCTCGCGGCGTCGTACTTTAGGTGCGTGTCGTACAGGAGGCCGGCATCGGCGGCGGCGACCCTGAGCTCTCCGGCGAAGTACTCGACGTCGATCGTCAGCGATGCTACGCCGTCTGCCTGGCGGCGAGCCCGGACCTCTGTCCAGTCGGTTTCCTGCGCCACCACCGGTGCGGCCGCCACGAGCAGGGCGGCGGCCGCCAGCGTCGTCCTAAGCACTGGCTTCGCCCTCCCCATCGGATTCGAACGAGTCTGGCGCAGAGAACAGATCATCGAAATCCGCCTGCGAAGCGTGGCCCTTACGACCGCCTCCGCGCGTGAGGATGATCGCCCCGAAGCCGGTGCTCACAGCTGCCCACGTCAGGGCTCCGGCAGCGAAGAACATCAAGCCTCGCACGAACCCGAGCATTCCGCCCAGCAGGTACAGCGCCGAGCCGATCGCAAACGGCGCGAGCAGGAAGAGCAGGCCGGTGAACACGTAGTGGTACGAACTCGCCCGGCGCAGGCGGAACCGGTCCAGCCACTCGAAGTTCTGGTCCTGCACCGCCTCGCCCACGGCGTGAGCCGCGGCCAGGTATCCGGCGGGAATCGCGAGCGCAACGGCTAGCGCGTACACGGGGATCACCAGCCAGGTAACGATCCCGACCACCAGCAGAAGCAGCACGGGAAGCACCATGAGCTGTCCCGCCAGCCCGACTCCGAACGACCTCATCGTGTCCGCGCGGACCACCTGCGCCACGACTTCGAGGCGGGAGCGGAAGAAATACACCACGACGAACCCGAGGGCGGACAGAGCGAGCAGCCACATGACCGACGCCATGAGTCCGCTGAACGCGTGTCCGATGTTGTGGCCGATGGAGCCGATGAAGCCACGCTGGTTCGAGCGCACATGCACCTGGACGGGCACATCCATCTCATCAACAAGGTCGACCGCGATGTCGCCTGCAATCAGGCCACCCAGCTCTCCGGCCAGGAGCGACACCATCTCTCCCGATACGCGGCCGCCGGCGTCGATCACCTCGCCGCCCACCTGCAGGATGTCGCCTGAAACACGCGCCGACCGAGCCAGAGTGAGCACACCGTCGAGCACGAGAACGTCGCCGTCCACCGTGCCTTCCAGATTCAGGTCTCCGGACAGAAGCGCCAGGCTCCCCTCCACCAGCTGATCTGCGTCCACGGTGTAATCATCGTGCACGACCAGCGCGAGGTTGTCCTCCATGCCGGCCACCTGGCCGCCCAGGACTTCCAGCTGACGACCCAGGAGCTCCACGCCACGGTTGAGTTCCCCGAGTGACATGATTCTGCTTGGCGCGATGGCCACCTGGCCGCCCGAGACATTGATGGTCGCCGTCTCGGGAAGCGCGGCTGCTGCCGTCCGGTTGGAGCTCTCAGCGAGCCGGTCGAACAGGGCCTCAAGGGCACTGCCCGAAGCTGCGTCCGCGTCGCCGCTCGCATCCGGAACCCACTCGGCCAGTCGATCTGCCAGCCCCGAGCCCTCGAAGAGCGCCGGGCTCGTGAGCAACGACCGCCACGAGCTGTCGAGGGTCCCTCCGGGCTCGTAGCTGCCCTGGACCTCGCCGTCGATGAGCAGTTCTCCCTCACGCAGCGAGATGATGCGTGATCCCCCATCCGCGAGCGCCAGCTCCAGGCTCGCCGCTCCGGCCGCCAGCGAGACCGTGCTGCCGGTCACGGCTTCCTGGGCGGTCAACCCTGACGCGGCGGGCCACAAGGCCACTGCCACCGCTACCGCTACCATCCACACCCGTCGCATCGTTCTTGAACTCCTGGTTCGCATGTTCGAAGTCATTTCGGGTACCTCCCGCCTCAGCCGGCGCTGGCCGGCCTCGAGCCGGTGGGTAAGTCCATCAGGGAAAGCATGATCCGTAAGGAGGCCATGCCAACGAGCGTCACGGTCGCCACGGCGACGAACGCAGTGAGCAACGTGAGCTGCCCGGCGATCCCCTCGGCCGTCTGCACGATTCCTGTCCCGTACACGAGTCGTCCGACATCCATCACGGCTCCCCACAGCAGGGCGGTGGAGCGCTCGACGATGAACGCCGCAACAGTCATGGGAGTCAGCTCGGGATACCGCGCGATGAACGTGAAGCCCACGCCGACTGTGGCGACGACGCCCGCGAGCGCGGCGGTCGTCGAGACCCAATGCGCGCGAATCGTCTCGAGCACCCGAACGCGCCACGACACGGGCAGCCGGACCCGGCGCATCACCCGGTCGGAAAACCCGACCATCGGCTGCAGCGGCGCCAGCGCCTGGAGCAGGCTGTGCAAAGCCCGCAGCTCCTCGGCTTCTTTCAGACACCGCGCGCATTCCACCGCGTGGGCGGAACTCCGCGCCGGCAGCTTTCGGCCGCCCGGCATCGCGAGCGCCTCCAGCTCTTCGGGCCGCAGGTGCCTCACCTTGTCGTGCTTGTTCGCGTTCATCGTTGTTTCGACTCCTTCAGTCTCTCAGCCCTACGGGGCCCGAGGTCGTGGAGTTTCAGGTGACGTCGTCCTCGTCCCGCAGGTCCTCCAGCAAGTCCCGGAGCTCCCGACGGGCCCGGAAGATGTATGTCTTCACGGTACCGAGCGGCACGCCCATGATGTCCGAGATCTCCTCGTAAGCGCGGCCCTCCACGTGGCGCAGCAGGATGGCCGTGCGGTACTCGGGGCGCAGCTCCGCGATCGCATCTTCCAGGTAGCCGGCGAGCTCCCGCCCTTCCACCAGGGCGGCCGGGCTCTCCTCCCTCGATTCGAGCGTCAGAGAGGTCGCCTCCTGCCGCTCCGGCGTCACCGCGTCGGGCGATCCGTGCATCGAGATCGTCTTCACCTGCTTCTTGCGCAGGTGATCCACAGTGAGGTTGTACGCGATCTTGAACAGCCAGGAGGAGAACTTGTACGACCGGTCGTAGCGGCTGAGGTTGTTGAACGTGCGGACGAACACTTCCTGCGTGAGGTCTTCGGCGAGCTCGCGGTCGCGCACCATCCGGTATACGAGCGAGAAAACGGGGCGCTGAAAGCGCTCGACCAGCTCACGGGCCGCACGCTCGTCACTCCTGAGGCACAGGCGCACGAGATCCTGGTCGCTGCGTTCCTGGTAGCTCACAGCCTTCTTCGTCGACGTTGCTGATCCGTTTGGCCCATCATAACGTGGGCGCAAGCTAGAGTCCGGCAGTTCGGCCGGACAACGGCAGGCCCCACGGCCACGACCCGTACACGAGACGTCGCATGCCCTTCAGAGATCTGTCGGAGTTCATCTCGGCCCTCGAGCGCGAGGGCGAGCTCGTCCGCATCGCACGGCCTGTGGCCGTTGAGCTGGAGATCACGGAGATCGCCGATCGGTGCATGAAGAGCCCGGGTGGAGGGCCGGCCCTGCTCTTCGACCAGCCCGTTCTTCCGGACGGGAGCATCGCAGAAGTGCCGCTTATCATCAACATGTTCGGTAGCGAACGCCGCATGGCCATGGCCCTGGGAGTGGGGAAGCTCGAGGACATCTCGGACCGAATCCGGGACATGCTGGAGATGAAGCCGCCCTCGGGCCTCAAGGAGAAGCTGCTGCTCATCCCGCAGCTGGCCGAATTCGCCAGGTTTCCGCCCCGCCGGGTGCGTGGGACCCCGCCGTGCCAGCACACCGTCCTGCGAGGGGCGGACGTGGACCTCGAGCGACTCCCCCATCTGCTTTGCTGGCCGGACGATGGGGGACGCTACATCACGCTGCCGCAGGTGATATCGCGTGACCCGAGCACCGGCCGGCGCAACGTCGGGATGTATCGCATCCAGGTTCTGGGAAGCGACCGGCTCGCCATGCACTGGCAGCGGCACAAGAGCGGCGCGGCGCATTGGAGGGAGATGGCCGCGCGCGGCGAGCGCATGCCCGTATGCATCGCGCTTGGGGGCGATCCAGCCACGATCTACTCGGGCAGCGCTCCTCTGCCGCCGAACATCGACGAGTACCTGTTCACCGGCTTCCTGCGTAAGGAGCCGGTGGCCCTGGCCGAAGCGGTCACGAACGATCTCGAGGTGCCGGCCGACGCGGACATCGTGATCGAGGGATGGATCGACCCCTCGGAGGACCTGGTGGTGGAGGGGCCGTTCGGCGATCACACCGGGTTCTACTCCGAGGCGGACCTGTATCCGGCGGTGCACGTTGAGGCGATCACCCTGCGCAAGAATCCGGTGTATCCGGCCACGATCGTCGGCCGCCCACCGATGGAGGATTACTGGCTCGGGTATGCCACGGAGCGCATATTCCTGCCCCTGCTGCAGATGACGTCACCCGAGATCGTGGACTACCACATGCCTCCGGAAGGTATCTTCCACAATCTCGTATTCGTGTCGATCCGGAAGGATTACCCGGGTCAGGCCTACAAAGTGATGCAGGGAATGTGGGGCCAGGGCCTCATGTCGCTGGCGAAGGTAATCGTGGTCGTGGACGACTGGGTGGACGTGCGGAACGTGGCGGAAGCCTGGTGGGTGGCGCTCAACCACATCGATCCGGAGCGCGATGTGATGTTCACTCGCGGGCCGATCGACGTGCTGGATCACGCCTCCCGGCGGTTCACCTTCGGTTCGAAGATGGGCATCGACGGGACGAAGAAGTGGCCCGAAGAGGGCTTCGACCGAAACTGGCCGGACGTGATCGAGATGGACCCGGGCACACGCGAGGCCGTGGATGCGATGTGGTCCGAGCTCGGGATCGAGCTTCGTTGAGCGCAGCCGGACTCTCCCGGGCGGCGCTGTACGCCCGGTTCGTCAAGCTGGAGCACACGGGCTTCGCGCTTCCCTTCGCCCTCGTGGGCGCCATCCTGGCCTCGTACCGGTATCCGGTCAGCGTGTGGGATGTCTTCTGGATCGTGGTGGCGTTCACGGCTGCCCGGTTCGCGGCGATGGCCTTCAACCGCGTCGTCGATCGCGAGTTCGATGCGAAGAACCCGCGCACGGCCGGCCGCGAGATCCCGACGGGGGCGATCTCGGTGCGAGAAGGCAAGCTGGCCGTGGTGGTCTCGTCCGCGGTGTTCATCGCGGCGGCCGCGATGCTGAACCCGCTCTGCCTGGCCCTGTCTCCCGTCGCTCTCGCCGCCGTCCTCGGTTACAGCTACGCGAAGCGGTACACGTCGGCGACGCATATCATCCTCGGCCTCGCCGACGGAATCGCTCCCTCGGCGGGTTACCTGGCGATCGCCGGCACGTGGAGCGACCCGTGG
>JAUVTH010000235.1 GCA_030601615.1 Gemmatimonadota bacterium | reverse complement strand
AGGATGGAAGGTGGAGTGGTGGGGCATGGGATTTCCGGCATTCGTCGATCCGCGGGGTCAGGGCAACTTTAACCCGCGCCCGCCGGCCCCTGAGCTTCCACCCGATCCCGTGACCGCACTGATAGCAGAGAACAGGAGCAGAGGCGTGGAGCCTGACTCCTACACCGCCGGCGCACGCTGGAAGCACGAGGCTGACATCCCCAACTCCGTCTACTTTAATGCTCTCGAGGCCCTGCTCTGAGTATCGGATGGGCGGTAAGACAAGGTTGAAGCCGGTGGCCTCCACCCGTGTTCCGGCACACGCGTGATCCGCTTCGTTCGGCGACGGGCGCCGACACCGAGACGAAGGTCAGCGGCTCCGGTGGAAGGGCCGACATCTCGCGCTTGCGCAAGCTGCTGCCCCTCACCGAGCCATTGTGCGGAGACGTTCCCACACTGAAACGCCCCGGTTATGTTGGGGTAGTGATCGATCAATACCTCAACCAGAGAGTCACGAGACGGTGGCGGGGATAAGGATGGCGCGGCTGAGGCATCACCGGGAAGAACTCGCAAACGTGGTCACGCACGGATTCGGTACGCTGTGCGGGATCGCCGCTACGGGCGTGCTCGTCACGCTGGCGGCCCTGCGGGGAGACGTGTTCCACATCGTGGGCGCGGCGGTATTCGGCACCACGCTGGTCGGCCTCTACTCAGCGTCGACTCTCTATCACGCGGCCCCGAGCCAGAGCGCAAAGGCACGGCTCCGGGTGGTGGATCACTCGGCGATCTACCTGCTGATCGCGGGCACTTACACGCCGTTCACCCTGGCCGGCGTGCGAGGCGGCTGGGGCTGGGCCCTGTTCGGTGTGATCTGGGGTCTCGCCGCCGCCGGAGTCGTGTTCAAGCTGTTCTTCACCGGACGCTTCAGGCGGCTCTCGACCGCAATCTACCTGGCGATGGGCTGGCTGGTGGTGATCGCGGCAAAGCCTGTGCTCGAGGCCCTTCCCGGTGCGGCCCTGCTGTGGCTCGCAATCGGAGGGCTGGCTTACACGGGGGGCGTCTACTTCTACGCGAACCGTCGCATTCCATACGGGCACGCGATCTGGCACGTATGCGTGATGGCCGGGAGCACCGCCCACGTGGTGGCGGCGGCGCTGCTGATTCTGCTGCCTACGGGCTAGGCAAGATCCTGCTGGCTACTGGCCAGGTACTTTTTCCGACGCCTCCCCGTCCTACCGCACGAGCGTCGCGTCGAAAGTCGCCGGGTCATCCTGCCCGTCGAAATCGAAATCGAACGTCGTGACCTCGCTGTGCAGCTGCATTGTGTTCCCAGTCAGCGTGAACTCGACCGTGATGTTCTCCAGGAGCGGCGGGATCTCTGGAACGAACACCATCGTGAGCATCGTCTGGCTGGCGAGGGAGAACGATCCCGCGATCGGCAGGGTTACGAGTTGCCCGGTGTCCGGATCGGGGAACGACACTTCGCCCGCGAACGAGCCGTTTTCCTGCACGGTGACGCTCAGGGCCCCTCCGAGCGAGATGAGTTCAAACTGGATCTGAGGATCCTCGGTACTGGTCGCCAGGTACTCAGTGCAGTTCCACGCTCCGGCCAGATCCGAGATCACGATGAGATCCAGTCCCGTTCCATTGCCGCCATCGTCGCTGCTGCAGCCAGACAGACCGCAAGCCAGGAAGAGAATCGAGACGAACAGCAGGGGTTTCACGGCACACCTCCGTAGTACGGTTGGATGCGGGCCGATGGGGGGTACCGGCGGCCTTCGCGAGACGGCGAGGGGTGGTGGGGCCATGACTGCCCTCACAACCTAGTCTCTATCACGCCGTCCCGCTAGAAAGGAAGGCCGAGTAACCGCTGGCTTACGAATGGGAGAGGGTGGAAGCGAACCCTCACTAGTCCGCGTACTTGAACGACACCTTTACCTTGGCCCGGTACAGCTGGACCTTGCCATCTACCAGGCTCATGTCCAGCTCGGAGACCTCGGCCACCCTGAGGTCACGCAGCGACTCGCCGGCCCGCTCGACGGCGGCGCGGGCGGCCTTTTCCCAGGACTCGGTGCTCGTACCAACGAGCTCGATCACTTTGTACACGCTCTCGGACATCGGAATGCCTCCTTTGCGTCAATGAAAGACTTCAGGGCACCGTTGGATCAGCCCACGACAGCAATCAGAATAGCAGGCCGACCCGGATCACCGCGAACATCGATCCGGTATCTCAGGCCACGAACTCGACCTCGTCCACGACGTGCGCTCCGTTCTCGATCGTCTTGTGCACGGGGCAGCGCCCCACGATCTGCTCCAATCGCTTCCGGACGGGCTCCTCGTACTCGCCTTTGATCGTCACGTAGCTCGTGAGTCGATCCACCATGCCCTTCTGCCCTTCCGGCGCCGGGACCTTCTCGTGCGTATAGCGGGCGCTCACTCCCTCGAGCTCGATCCCCTTGTGACGAGTGTACAGAACAAGCGTGATCAGGGTGCAGGCCGCGAGGGATCCCAACAGCGTCTCGTACGGCGTGGGGCCCGTGTCCTCCCCGCCCTTGTCAAACGGCTCGTCAGACGGCCAGGTGTGACGGCCGTTGCTCAGAGAAATGCGGGTTCCTTCGGTCAGTTCGGCCGTTATCTCTACCATGGTATTCGCTTTCGTATTCCGGTGGACGACGCCCCTCAGCCGATACCGATCGCTTCCCCGGGGGCGACTCCACGGTCCACGGCATCGTAGTCGAGCTGGCTGCCCGCCATGCTGTGCGGGATAAGGTACACGGCGACCGTGACGACGGCAGCGCTCACAACCGCGATTCGGGCTTGCTTCTCGCCCGTCGAACCGCCTTCGGCCACGTCCTTTTTCGCGCCGCGGCCGATAACCACCAGGGCGAAGAACCAGGCGAGCCACATGATCAGCATCTTGTTGTCCGTCAGGTCCCAGCCGAAGGGTATTCCCGTCCACCAGGCTCCGAACGCGTACTTCTGAACCCACGGACCGAGCAGGAAACCGCCCCCAGTGAAGAGAATCAACGCCGCCCAGCTGAGCTTCCTGACTCCGTCCGCTGAGAACAGCGCTCCGAGGCCGACGCGCCACGCGACCACTACGCCGAAGAACATGAAGGCCACGTGGAGGATCAGGACCCAGGCCGGGACTTCACCCTTGAAACGAATGACCGCGTTCTCTCCCGTGTCCGGGGCGACGATTGGGCCCACCGCCGTCATCAGCTCGAGATGGTATTCGAGCTTGCCGGCGGGCGGCTGGGCCGGGAGCGTACCGACCAACTCTTCGCCTCGCCGCACCAGGGGAACGCGCGTGAAGTCATCGTCGGTCGGGTAGCGCCGGTACACGAGGTCACCCGCGACGCCTTCAGGGGCCGGGACCGTGACGACCGTGTCCGCTGTCGAGTAAGCCGACCGGATGAGCCGGTACTTGATGACCTCTTCACCCGCGCTGTACGAACCGCGCAGCTTGTAAGTTGGACCCGTGTATCGCTGGTACACGCC
>JAUVTH010000122.1 GCA_030601615.1 Gemmatimonadota bacterium | reverse complement strand
CCGGGTCAAGGGTCGCGCTGCCTTTCAAACGATCGTCGGGCGTGCTGCCCAACGGGTGTGTACGGTCGGTTCTCTGAACGTGTGACTGGTCGGTCGGCTACCGGGCCAAGCTACCACGGTCCGGCACCTCAACCAAGACCGTGGAATGCTGGCCAATGGTGGCGCTGAAGCTTGTTTCGGTCGGCACTTCAGCGCCTCTGCCCTGTCGAGTCCGCGATGATCCGTCGTCCGGGGGACGTCCGCTTCGCCGGCCGACGGGCGCGGGGGGGTGCGACGCCTGAATCTGTCACCGTGGGTGCGCCTTGCTCTCCGGGATCGGAGCCTGCGACTGCCGGGTCGGAATCGGCATCCGTCAGTTCCTGCTGCGCTCCCGTGGCGTCTTCGCCGAGCTTGCCCTCGGGCTCCGATCGAGCCTCCGTCTCTTGCTCGAGGTTCGCGATGCGAGTCGAGTCGAACTGCTGTGTGATCCTCTGCCACAGCGATTCCATTCGCCCGGCTTCACTCCCGAGCGCGTCCGCGTAACGCAGGACGTCCCCCGAGGTGACCCCATGCTCGGCGAGGATCTTTGCCCTGATCGAATCCGCCCTGGCCTCCCGCTCCTCTGCTGAGGCGCCCTTCGGCGGTTTCACGTCCACAAGTAGCAGTTGGGTCATCACATCGATGTATACATCATCGGTGACGGGGCCAGGGATCTCCTCCGGCGCCCGCTCCACGCATCCGGACGCCAGTGTCATCAGGAGCAGCACGCCACCCAGGGTCTTCGTTCGATTCACGATAATCATCTTCTCAATCTCCAACGTCTGTCCTCCTGAGGCCAGATCTACGGATACACGGCTCTTTGTCGATTGATACCTTCCGAGACCATCGCTAGGTTCGGCGAAGGTTCGGCCCGCGAGCCGGACCCCGGTCCAAGCCCGCGTGCTTGCGGGCCCCGATCGCCACGAACAGAGGATCCATTCCGATGCACCCTTGTCTTCGACTCTCACTGGTCGTGCTGCTCCTTACCGCCGCCAGAGCTGGAGCCCAGACCGCCCCTTCGCCCGAGGACGTGTTGGGCCATGCCCTCGGGGAGAGGTTCACAGACGCGGCCCAGGTCGTGCGATACGCCGAGGCCCTGGAAGCGGCCTCAGGCCGCGTGCGACTGATCCGTTACGGTACGACGGCCGAAGGGCGACCTCTGTTGCTGCTGCTGGTCGCGTCAGTGCGCAGCCAGGGCCAGATGGACATGATACTCGCCGCTAACGCCAGACTGCTGAATCCGGATCTCCCCACCGCGGAGGCCTCCAGGATAGCTGGTGAGAATCCAGCCGTCGCCTGGTTCACGTATGGAGTGCACGGTGACGAGAGCGCATCAACTGAGGCCGCCCTGTGGACGGCCTGGGATCTGGCCAGTGACGGAGAGGGAACTGCCGGAATCCTGGACTCCGTCGTCGTGATCATCGATCCGATGGCGAACCCGGACGGCAGGGATCGCTACGTGCAGTGGTATCGGGGATCTCGGGGCGCCGCGCCGAACCCGGAGCCCGCGAGCCTCGAGCACCATCCGCCATGGCCGGGAGGGCGCTACAACCATTACCTGTTCGATCTGAACAGGGACTGGACCTGGGCGACTCAGGGTGAGACGCGTGCTCGCCTTCTTCAGTGGCAGCGGTGGAACCCACAGGTGCACGTGGACTTCCACGAAATGGGATACGGCAGCAGCTATTTCTTCTTCCCGGCGGCGGAGCCCCTCAACCCGATCTATCCCGACTACACGGTGCGTTGGGCGGAGTACTTCGGCCGCGCCAATGCCGCCGAGTTTGACCGGAGACGGTGGCTGTACTACACCGGCGAGACATTCGACATGTTCTATCCTGGGTTTGGCGACAGCTGGCCCAGTCTGGTCGGGGCGATCGGGATGACGTACGAGCAAGCTGGAAGCCGTGGGGCGGGCCTTGTCGTGCGTCGTCCGGACGGCAGGGAACTCACGTTGAGGGACCGGGCGACACACCACCGTGTGGCGGGCCTGGCCACACTTCGGGCGGCCGCTGCCCGGAAGACGCAGTTACTCACCGAATTCGCCGGATTCCACCGAAGCCAGGGAACCGATCAACCGGACGTACTTCTCGTCCCCGGTCCCGACCCGTCGGTGGTTCGATCGCTGGTCGAGTTCCTGCAGATGCAGGGTGTCCGCGTCGAACGGTCTACACGTCCGTTCCGGTCCGCGGCGCAGCCTCACCCGGGCCATGCCGATCGAGTCGAGTTTCCGGTGGGGACATTCCGGGTCCCGTCCCGCCAGGCGCGCGGGAGACTGGCGTCCACGCTTCTTCAACCCGAGATACTCCTCGACGATGAGGTCGACGCTACGTACGACATCACGGCCTGGTCGCTGCCGTACGCGTACGGGGTCGAGGCCCACTCGACGAATTCGACGGTTGACGGCGTGTTCGAGGATGTTCCCGTGCTCAGAGAGCCTGAGGCAGTCGACTCCTTCCGCGAGGCTTACGGGTGGCTGGTGCTGCCGTCATTCGAGGCAGCGGGACCCTTGGTCCGTTACCTGGCGGAAGGCGGTCGCGCGTTCGCTCTCCGCGAAGCGTTCCAACAGGACGGAATATCCTGGCCCGCCGGAACGCTTTTCGTCCCGGGCGACGAGGGAGCAGGGCAGGCCCTGCGCGTCGCGGGACTCGCTGGCCTCGCACATGCTGTCTCGACTGGAACCACAGCCTCTGGTCATGACCTTGGGACGGGGTCCTCCATTACTCTGACGGCTCCGCGGGTCGGAGTCCTGTCGGGATCGGGTCTGTCGCCGACCAGCGTGGGCGCCGTGTGGTATCTACTCGAGGTGATCTCCGGCATTCCGTTCGATGCCCTGGAGGCGGGATCGATCAGCCGCCCCGGCTTGAACGAGTACGATGTCCTCGTATTGCCGGCTGGGAACGCGGCAAATGCCCTGTCGTCGGAGGAAGAGGGGCTGAAGGGCTGGTTGCGCGGGGGAGGGACGCTGATCGCGCTGGGCTCATCCGCTCGCTGGGCATCGAAGATTTTCGCCGAGATCGAGCTCCGGTCCGGGGACGATGCCGAGGTCTCGGATGAAGAGAGAAGACGCCTGGGACTGCGTACGATCCAAGAGCGGCGTTCGGACGCGTGGGACGATGCGGTCACCGGAATTATCCTGCCCCTCACTCTCGATCGGGCCCATCCCCTGGCGTGGGGCGCGGGGCTCGGAAACGAGGCCGGGGAGGTGTTCGCACTGCACTTGAACGACCTGGCGTTCGAGCCCGCCGCGGAGCACGTGACGATCGCTTCGTTCGCCGAACCTCTCGAGGCAGTGAGTGGCTTTGTGAGCGACGCGAAGCTGGCCGAGATCGCTTCCTCCACATGGCTGAGCCTCGCGAGAGTCGGAAGGGGCAAAGTCATTCTCTTTGCTGATGATCCACTGTTTCGTCTCATGTGGCCTGCGAACTTCGTGATGTTCACGAACGCTCTTTTACTTGGTCCGCGCCTTCGTTGACACATGCCGGATAGGCAGGGGCGCGCCGAAGCGGCGGACGTTGGTGCCGCTGTGGCGGTTGCGTTTCCCGAAAGCGGTCTTTCCGGGGGCACGTGTCTTGCCACCAATGCATGCGAGAGTGTAGGGAAACCGCACCTGGGGGAGGGTATTGATCATGGACGCCAATGATGAGCCGAGAGTGGAGGAGGAGGGCGCGCAGGACGTCGATGTGGACGACGGAAAGGAGACGTCTCAGGGCTGGTCGTCTCCGTTCGGCGACCTGCAGGAGCTGGTCGAGGACATGGTAGATGGCTTCAGGGGGCTCTCGCCCACGGCGTACGTCCGCTACCCGCGTATGGAAATGGCGGCTACGGACGACAGCTACATCGTGTGGATGGATCTCCCCGGGGTCGATAGCGACGACCTCCATGTGTCGGCGCTCGGTGACGAGTTGACCGTGAGCGGCCATCGCCGCCGACCTGAGTATCCCGAGGGGGCGCGAGTCAGGCGGAGCGAGCGCTCATACGGGAGCTTCCGCCGGGTCGTGAGACTCCCGGCAGATGTGGACGGGGAAGGGATTCGGGCGCGTCTCGTTGCGGGGGTGCTACGGATCATGCTTCCTCGACGGGTGGACGCCGAGGGACGGACCATCGAGGTCGAAACGGACTCAGACTGACGGGCGTACCCGTCGTGCCGGAGAAGTGCGCCCGGACGCACTAACCGACAGCCGGGAATGGAGCTGACATAGATGATACCAGCGGACAGACTGACGGTACGAGCGGGGCGTGCGCTGCAGGATGCAGCCGAGAGGGCACGGCGAGATGGAAACCCTGCCGTCGAGGACCTTCACCTTCTCGCGGCCCTGCTCGATGAGGAAGAAGGCATCGTCAAGCCGGTCCTCCGAAAGGTCGGAGCGGAGCCGGCTCGTATCGACGCCGCCGTAGACGAGCGTCTCGCGCGTCTGCCTCGACAGACGGATGCGGCGCCGGCGGCGAGCCGAGAGCTCAGTCGCGTGCTCGACGAGGCGGACGCCGAGGCTCGCGGGATGGACGATCTGTATATCTCGACCGAACACCTCCTTATCGCGCTGGCAGGCAAGCGAGCCAGCAGCACACGGGAGATCCTGGGAGAGGCCGGGTCGACGCAGGAAGCACTGCGCGAAGCGCTGTCGACGATTCGCGGACCGCACCAGGTGACCGACCAGGAGGCGGAGGGCAAGTACCAGGCGCTCGAGCGCTTCGGTGTGGATCTTACGGATCGCGCCCGGGCCGGGGAACTGGATCCCGTGATCGGCCGCGACACGGAGATTCGCAGGGTCATGCAGGTTCTGTCGCGCCGGAAGAAGAACAACCCCGTGCTGATCGGAGAACCAGGCGTTGGAAAGACGGCGATCGCGGAAGGGTTGGCGCAGCGGATCGTTGCGGGGGATGTGCCGGAGAGTCGGCGAGACAAGCGGCTGATCGAACTGGACGTAGCCGCCATGCTGGCCGGGGCCAAGTACCGTGGCGAGTTTGAAGAGCGGCTGAAATCCGTTTTGAAGGAGATCACTGAGGCGAAAGGGAAGTACATCCTCTTCCTCGACGAGCTCCACACGATCGTGGGCGCAGGGGCTGCGGAGGGAGCCGTGGACGCGGGGAACATGCTGAAACCCCCGCTGGCGCGTGGTGAGCTCCGAATGATCGGAGCGACGACGCTTGACGAGTACCGGAAGCACATCGAGAAGGACGCGGCCCTGGAGCGCCGGTTCCAGCCCGTTCTCGTGGGGGAGCCGGCCC
>JAUVTH010000281.1 GCA_030601615.1 Gemmatimonadota bacterium | reverse complement strand
GCCGGTCCGGTAGCGCTGGGACAGCCGCCTCGACACGGCGGCGTGCACGTAGAACGGATAGTAACGGTCGAACTGGAGCTCGATAGCCGCCCCACTTCGCGGTCCGATCGTCGTCCGGATCGTCGGTTTGAGGCCCCATCTCGTCATGTCCCCGTAAGCCCGCATGATTCCGCTCTGCGGGCGGGGCGCCGTGAGCTGGCCGATCAGCCACGCGGGCAATCGCACGAGCACCAGGTCGAGCGGCCAACCGATGACCTTGAGTGGGAACTCGACCACGTCCACCCAGTCGGCAGAATACTGGGGCGGCGGGCGCTGCAGGGTGTCGCGGATCGCGTCCGCCTCCTCCGGCGTGACCGGAGCCCCGGGAATGGTGTCTTTCGCGCTCGTGGAGTCGGCGCGCTCCGGCGGGGCCTCCTGGCTCCTACTCGCGGCGGGCGCGGCCCAGCCCAGGATCGTCGGTGCGAGGCAGATCGTCACGGCACGGCGTGTGACCGCGGACCATCCGGGCCTGCGCCTCACTCGGAGCACGTGTCCGTCAGTCCCGTCTCGGTTCCCGCGTACCGCCTCACCGTGAACTCGTCGATCACCTCTCCCTGTCGCCCGATCGTGCGGCCCTTGATGGTGTTCTTGCCGATGGTCAGCTCGACGAACTCGTAGACACGCCGGGCGTTCGCGGCGAGCGGAGAGGTCGTCACGTCACGCGCGTACATGGAACCTCCACCTCCGCCGGACAGCACGTGGACCGGTCCGCACCCGGGCTCAACGCGGCGTCCATCCCTGAGCGGATATGTACGCTCATAATGATGGTCGTGCCCGGCCGTCACGAGGTCGACGCCGTACCGCTCGAACAGCGGAAGAAGCTCGTTTCTGAGGTTCCGGTCCAGCCCGTGTCCGCTGATTCCTCCCGCGTGGCTGTACAGCGGATGGTGCATCAACGTCACGATCCAGTCCACCGTGCTGTCCACGGACGCTTCGCGCAGCGTCTCCGCGAGCCACGTCAACTGGCGGCCCTCCCCGCTGCGCAGTCCAGCGACCTCCTCCGTTTTGCTGGACGTGTCGATGGAGACGAACAGGACTCGTCCCCGGCGGAACGAGTAGTAGCGAGCACCGGAGAATGGTTCGGGCCACAGGAAGGCCCCGTCGTAGGAACGGCCGCCATCGGCCCGTATGTCGTGGTTGCCTACTGCCGGGTAGATGGGGGTCGAGGCCAACGTCCGCGCGTAAACGCGGAAGTGCCGCTCCGTGAATTCGTCCTCAGCGCCGTCGTTGTACGCGATGTCGCCCACGTGAATCGACAGGTCCCAGTCCAGTCGCTGCATCTGGCGGGCCAGGTCGATCTGCTCGGGACCACCCCACCCGGAGTCACCGAACAGCAGAACGCGCATATCCTCACCGGACGTGCCGGCAGCGGGCCCCGTGTGAAACTCGTGTGGCCCCATCCGGGTTCCGGCAGCGGAGACGACGTACTGCACGGTGCTCGAGAGAGGCAGAGGACCAAGCGCCGCCCGGCGCGTGCCATACCGGTGGTCCTCCACCTCGGCCCGGATCCAGACAGAGTCCACGTCCGGAGCTCTGAACCAGGCTGTGTCGGCGGACCCTGGCTGGCTCATCCACAGCACCCACGCGCTGCTGTCCGTGACCTGTTGGACGTACGGGGCTCGCACGTATGGCGCGGGCGCCTGCGGGATGCCGACCGGATCAACGGGTCCGGGGTAACAGGCCGCGAGAGCCAGAACGGTAGCCGCGAGGCAGCAGGTTGACGTCACCGTCATGCGGTCGATCGAGGGCCTCTTTCTGCCGGGTTGGCGGAACCGGTTCAACGGCACAAGTCGTTCCATGCCAGAACGGCGGACGCAGCGCGGTTCTCGAGCCTCGATACGGGCCCGGTTCCTGCACGACCGTCGCACGTCGCTATAGAATACCAGTGGCGCAGGCCGTTGGCTCCGTACATGATGAGCGCGAGCGGCCTGGAGCACATCAAACAGAGACGAGATCTCAACTCATGCACGATTACAAGAATACAGCGCTGTTTTCACTCTTCCAAGTCGGATCCGAGGATGCCCCCTCGGGGATGGAGGACGTCCATATCGCGTGGGATGAAGCAGACGACACGGAAGATGACTCCGAAGAGATGCTCGAGGAGCGGACACGCCTCCCCGTTCTCCCCCTGCGCGGGACGGTCGTGTTTCCTTCCGTCGCCGCACCGATCGCCGCGGGGCGTGAGAAAACGCTGGCGGCCATCGAGCACGCGCTCCAGGGATCGAAGCGTCTCATTGCCGTGTCGCAGCTGGACGCGGAAACGGAGGATCCGACCCCGGAAGGTCTGTATCGCATAGGCACGATCTGCCGAATCGCCCAGATGCAGCGGGTCCCGGGAGGCATTCAGCTCGTCGTGCAAGGCACCGGCCGTGGTGCCGTGCTCGAATTCACTGAGCGTGAGGAGTTCCTCGAGGCCGTCGTGCGCCGCGTGCAGGACATGGCCCCGCTGGACGACGAGGACTCGACCTACACCGCACTCCACAAGGAAGTGCGAGAGCGAGCGGCCCAGCTCAGCCGACTGCGAGGCGTTCCGAAGGAGATCATCGACCATCTGCTGGGCGGTGTGACGAGTGGCGGAGAGTTGGCCGACCTGGTGGCGTTCTACACAGAGTTCGAGGTCCCCGACAAGCAGGACCTTCTCGAGACACTGTCTGTGGAGGACCGGCTGCGGAAGCTGCTTCTTCATCTGCAGCGACAGATCGGGGTGCTCGAGGCACAGGCCCAGATCCGCAGCAAGGTCCAGGAAGAGCTGGGCGAGCGGCAGCGCGAGGTCTTCCTGCGCGAGCAGATAAAGGCCATCCGGAGCGAGCTCGGCGACGACGCTGACCAGGAGGAGATC
>JAUVTH010000254.1 GCA_030601615.1 Gemmatimonadota bacterium | reverse complement strand
CAACCGGCGGTTTCGAGTCGATCGAGTCGGTGACCACCCCGCTGTTTCGCATCCAGATGTTCATGGGCGACCACTTCACGAGCACCAACTCGCTCGTGCATTTTCGCGCCAAGGTGAAGTCCGGTCTTCAGTTCAACAACATCAGCGACTTTACGATTACCGCTGATCTCAACTGGTGGGAGTACACGGGAAGCCTGCGTTACAGCCTCCTGACGGGTTCCATTCAGCCGTACGCCAAGGCCGGGTATGGCTTGAGCTGGTACCGGATGGAGGACGTCGCCACCAACGGCACGGTTATCTCAGTTCCCGACTCCAAATGGGTCCGCCAACCGTCGGTCTTTCCGTTCGATAACCTGCTCCCCAACACGTGGCACATCGGAGCCGGTCTCGAGCTCATCACGATCCGGGGCTACGGCGGCCTGCCCGGCGGTCTCGACCTCAGCCGTGCAGCGGAGTGGCTCTACTTCACCAACAAGCTCGGTGTGGACGCGACGGGTGTGGCGGTCGAAGAGCTCATTCTGCTGGGCGTCCCCGCCGATCAGCTGCCGCGCGAGCGCTGGATCGGGCGTAACGTCCTGAATCTCACGGTGACAATCAGCTACTGAGCAAACCGGTTTGCAGGCTGCTTCCTCCGGCCGGTGGAGCACGTTCAGCATCCAACTGAAGCGGATGTGACGTTCCGGGCGGTGAGGTCGTCTTCACGGGTGTCAGACCTGCTGGACGATACCGACAGACATTCGTGAAGGCGTACCCAGGGAAAGGGAAACACCGTGCAACAGAGACTCACCACCGGGCTCATCGCCCTCAGTGTCCTCGCTTTCGCAGCGTGCGACGACAACCCGACCGACATTTTGGACACCACTACGGCCGACCAGGCGATCAATTACGACGTGGCCATGGTCTCGGCCGACGCCACGATCGAGGACGTACTGGCATTTCGGAATCCGCAGGACGGCGGGTCCTTCATGTTCGGCCGGGAGGGAAGCCGCACGGCGACCTTCTATGACGCCGACGGCAACGAGCAGGACGTCTACGACGAGGCCACGACCGCGAGCATCCACATCATCATGGAGATGAGCCGCGAGCTCGAGCGTCGCAACTGGACGGCGGACGTCATGCGCGAGCGCGAGATGACGGTGACCGGCCTGGTGGGCGACGAGACGACCCGCACGGTGAACGGATCGGGTTCCGAGGCCGTGACCCGCAGCCGCCACTCGGATACCGGCGGGCTGCGCACCTACGAGATGACGGGAACCCGGACGATGGAGAACGTCGTTCACGCGGTGCCGTCCGAGACCAACCCGTACCCGCTGTCGGGGACGATCACCCGCAACATGACGATCACGATCACCACCGAAGCCAATGGCACGGTGACCCGGACGAAGGAAGTGATCATCACGTTCAACGGGACGCAGTATCCCGAGATGCTCGTCGACGGGGAGGTCTTCGCGATAGACCTTGCCGCGGGACCCGGCGAGAGGCCGTTTCGTACTGGCGACCATCACGGAGGCTTCGGTAGCTGAGCTCCAAC
Organism: Gemmatimonadota bacterium; assembly: GCA_030601615.1. GTDB lineage: Bacteria > Gemmatimonadota > Gemmatimonadetes > Palauibacterales > Palauibacteraceae > Benthicola. The sequence continues at coordinate 1,674 of JAUVTH010000254.1, read as the reverse complement.
CGACACTGGCGGCCCCACAAACACGAAGCCCCTCCGCGGAGGGGCTTCGTTGCATCCAGGTCGATGGGTCACAGGCTACCGTCAGGGCACGGGGCACCCGGTAACTTCGTAAGATAGCTCGATGCGCCGCACGTCTTGAGACAGCTCCTCGTGACGTGTCGTCCTCTGCTCGTCCAGATCGCCGTCCATCCTGGAGATGCCGTTCAGGATGTACGAGACCCACCGCGAATCGACCTCGACGTAAGCGGCCTGCAGCTCGTCACAGCCCATGGCTCCGGACTCGAACGCTTCGGACAGGCTGTGGAAGTAGACCATCGCGCCGTCGGCCGAGTCCGCGAAAGCGTCGAGAACGAGAATCCGGGGATCAGCTCCGGCCGGGACCACTTCGGGATCCTCGATGTCCGGTACGGCGGACTCGAAGTCCGGGGGAAGGACGACCAGGCCGTCCGTGCCGAGCGGGAAGGACCCCGATTTGGTCATTCCGTCGAAGAAGGCCATGGAATCAGATACGACGGGACCAGCAACTCCACCGGCGTCCACGGCCGGCGGGTTGGCGGCAGCCGGTTGGCTCACGGGTACGCTACGGGCGGCCGGAACGTTGACGCGTGATGCGGCGTCCGGCCACTGGAAGATCCGGTCGGCGCCAAACACGGCCAGAGCGACGATCCCGATGCTGGCCGCCACGTTGCCTGCCCGACGCGCGGTACCCGACCAGCGATCGCGTCTGCGCTGCCTGGCGGCCTCGAGATCCGCCACCTCCTCCGCACGCTGGGCTTCGGCTTCCCGCTGTGCCGCCTCGGCGGCTTCCGCGACTGCTTTCTTAGCATCCGCCTCGGCCACCTCCCCGCGCGCCCGTTCGACAGAGATCTTCCGGGCTGCTTCCTCCGCTTTCACTCGGCCCGCGGCTTCGACTGCCCTCTGCAGCTCGGCGTCGCGGCGCCTCTCGACCTCATGGGCCGAAGCTTGCCGAACGGCCTGGATCTCGGCGCCTCGGCGCGCAAACCCCTGTTCCAACGCCTTGCGCTCGACGCGCAGGCGTCTGACTTCCTCGCGGGCGACTTCGGCCACTTTGCGGGCCTTGGCCGCCATGCGGGCGGTTTCCTGCTTGGCTGCGAGCCGGGCGTTCTCGAGCTCGGCGACCCGTTCGGCGGCTTCGATTTCGGCCTTCTGGCGACGGTCAGACTCGAGTCGGGCGGAACGCCAAGCGTCCTCTGCCTCGGCGGCGAGAACCTCAGCGCGTTCCTCGGCTGCTGCCCTGGCCTGCTCGAGGTCGGCGGCCTCCCGTGAGATTCGCTCCTCTGTCTCCCGGAGTGTGGATTCCTCCTCCTCCGTCTTGAGCGCGGCCTTCTCCTGGATGGCCTCCTTGACGGCGCGCTTCTCGGATGCCTGCCGGAGAGCGTCCTCCGCGGCCTTTCGCGCGGCGTCGAGCTGCAGAGATTTCTGTACCGCGTCCTGCTCCGCCGCCTCCCTGCGCTCGGCCTCGAGACGGGCGGTTTCGACAGCCGCAGCGGCTTCTTCCGCCATGCGCTCGGCTTCCGCAACCGCTGCCTGCCGGGCGGATTCCAGGTCCGCGGCGCGTCCCGCGGCCTCGATCTCCGCCTGTCGCCTGGCGGCCTCTTCATCCCTGCGCCGTGCCGCCTCGCGCTGGGCAGCTTCGAGGGCGGCCTCTGCCTC
>JAUVTH010000035.1 GCA_030601615.1 Gemmatimonadota bacterium | reverse complement strand
CGTGAGAGCGGCTCGCTCGATCGCGGCCAGTACGGGACGACCACCGGTTCCGGCCGGTTCGCCGTCATCATCGAATCGGCTTTCCCCGCAGGCCTGCCGGGCGGCAAATACGTGGTGCGTGGCGTCGTGGAACTTGCGGCGTTCCACTTCGCGCGCCTCGACCGCATCGGCGAGCTTCGCGATGGGACGGGCGACGGAGATGAAGCGAGACCCCTTCACCCGGTGCTCCGCCTCGGCCTGTCCAGTGGCGAGAAGGAAGCCGCGGACGTCTGTCACGAACGCGGCCTCCGCATCGGGTCGACCGTCAGCCGGCTCACGCCGAACCGACTGCGCCGACCTCCGCGTCCGCGACGAGCGGGAACTGGAGGGCCCGTTCCTGAACCTCCGCGCGAATCGCTGCCAGCTCCGTCACGTCCCCCCCACTCCGCAATACACGATCAATCAAGCCGGCGATGTCTTTCATCTCGGTCTCGCCCATGCCTCTCGTCGTGAGAGCCGGCGTACCGATCCGAATTCCCGAGGTGACAAACGGCGAGCGCGTCTCTCCCGGAACCGTGTTCTTGTTCACCGTGATGTCCGCCCGGCCGAGGTACTCCTCCGCGTCCTTGCCCGACAGGTCCGTATCTCGAAGATCGACGAGCAGAAGGTGCGTGTCCGTGCCATCCGAGACGAGCTTCCACCCTCGCTCCATCAGCCCATCCGCAAGGGCATGAGCGTTCTCGACGACTCGGGCCGAATAGCGGACGAAAGCCGGCGACTGGGCTTCGAACAGCGCCACGGCTTTCGCAGCGATGACGTGCTCCAGAGGCCCACCCTGCATCCCGGGAAATACCGACTTGTCGATCGCCTTCGCGTGCTGCTCTTTGCACAGGATCAAGCCGCCACGGGGGCCCCGAAGCGTCTTGTGGGTCGTCGTAGTCACGATGTCCGCCCACGGCACCGGAGACGGATGCACTCCGGCGGCTACGAGCCCCGCGATGTGCGCCATGTCCACGAGGAGCATCGCCCCGACCTCTCTCGCTATCGCAGCGATCTCCTCGAACGGCAGGATTCTCGGGTATGCGCTCGCACCTGCGACGATCATGGCTGGACGCTCCCGGCGCGCCAGCGAAGCCAGCGCATCCATGTCCAGCCAGCCGTCCTCCACCCGGACCCCGTACGGCACCACGTCGTACAGCCGGCCGCTGAAGTTGACCGGGGAGCCGTGGGTCAGGTGGCCACCGTGCGACAGGTCCATCCCCAGCAACTTGTCACCCGGCTGCAGGAACGCGAAGTACGCGGCCATATTGGCCTGCGCACCGCTGTGTGGCTGAACGTTTGCGTGATCCGCCCCGAACAGGACCTTTGCACGCTCGCGAGCGAGATCCTCGACGACATCCACGTGCTCGCAGCCACCGTAGTAGCGCTTGCCCGGGTAGCCCTCGGCGTACTTATTCGTCAGCACCGAGCCCATGGCCTCGAGGACAGCGCCGGAGACGAAGTTCTCGCTGGCGATCAGCTCCAGGCCCTCGTGCTGCCTGGCCGCCTCCGCCTTGATGGCCGCGAATATCTCTGGATCCACGACCTCGAGGTGCTCGCAGGCAGGAGCAACGTCGGTCTCACCCAGGTGGATCGTCTCGTCTATCATCTCGCTCACACGTACGTGCGGTGCAGCTGCGTGACCGCATGGACGCGGCGAAGCGCCACTTCGTTCGCTGCCTTCGCGCTCGTGATCCCCTCGGAAGCCGCTACCTCGAAGATCGCGAGCAGCGTCGAGTAGATCTCTCCTGCCTTACGCTTCGAACGCTCGAGCGTCCAGCCGGCGAGCTCCGAGTAGACGTTGATCAAGCCACCGGCGTTGATCACGTAGTCCGGTGCGTACAGGATGTCCCGCTCCTCGAGCATCGCAGCGTGCCGGGACCTTGCGAGTTGGTTGTTGGCCGCTCCGGCGACGATCTGGACATTCAGCCTCGGGATCGTGTCGTCGTTCAGGATCGCGCCCATTGCGCATGGCGCGAACACGTCAGCGTCGACGTCGTACACCTCATCAACGCCGACGGCCTCGCAACCGAGCTCGTCCACGCACCGCTGGACGCGGTCGTCGTCGATGTCGGCCACGAAAACAGTGGCTCCCTCTCCGCGGAGGTCCTCTGCCAGAAAGTAACCGACGTGACCGGCACCTTGAATCACGACGGAGCGGTCAGCGAGCTCGTCCGTCCCGTATTTCTTGAGCGAACAGGCCTTGATGCCCCTGTACGTCCCATACGCCGTGACGGGCGATGGGTCGCCGGACCTGCCTGCCATCCCGACGACGTGCTCCGTCTCCATGTGGATGTAGTCCATGTCCGCAACGGACGTACCGACGTCCTCGGCCGTATAGTAGCGGCCTCCCATCGACTCGACGGCGCGGCCGTGGGCTCGCATGATCATCTCGCGCATGGGTGTGCGATTGTCTCCGATGATGACCGCCTTGCCGCCACCCAGGTTCAGGCCCGCCACCGCAGCCTTGTAGGTCATGCCGCGCGACAGGCGCAGCACATCGATCAGCGCGTCGTAATCGGAAGCGTAGTTCCAAAACCGGGTGCCGCCGAGGGCGGGCCCGAGAGCCGTATTATGTATGGCGATGATGCCCTTATATCCGCTGGACGGGTCATACGTGAAAACCACCTGCTCGTGGTCATGCTGGGACAGCAGATCGAATATCTCCCTCCTGCCCTCAAGCGTCTCCGCAACCCTGTCCGCGTAGCTGGCTTCCGTGCTCACTGGTTGTTTCCTCTCTCCAGGTACAATTCCCGAGCTATGATCATGCGATGGATCTCGCTGGTTCCCTCGTAGATCTCCGTGACCTTCGCATCACGGAACAACCTCTCCACGGGGTACTCGCGGCTGTAACCATAGCCGCCGAACACCTGCACCGCCTGACGCGTCACCCACATCGCCGTTTCGCTGGCATGCAGCTTGGCCATGCTCGACAGCTTGCGCTTGCGGGGCTCGTCCGCATCGTACGACAAAGCCGCCCTGTACAGCAGGCCGCGCGACGCCTCAACTCGCGTGGCCATGTCGGCCAGCTTGAACTGAATCCCCTGAAGCCTAGAGATCGAACGTCCGAACTGGACTCTCTGCTCGGCATAGTCCCGGGCGTAATCGAGGGCCGCCTCGGCGATACCGACAGCCTGCGCCGCGATCCCAAGGCGACCGCCCTCGAGGGCCTCGAGGGCATACCGAAATCCCTGGCCAGGCTCCCCGATCAGGTGCTCCGGTCCCAGATACAGATCCTGCAGGGTGGCGGCCACCGTCTCCGACCCTCGCAGGCCCATCTTCCGTTCCTTCTTTCCAGGAATGTAGCCGTCAGCACCCGTCGGCACGAGGAATGCCCCGATCCCCTTCGAGCCCCGGCGGTCGTGTGGGTCGTCGGTCCGGACCATCATCAGGATGACATCGGCCGAGGCACCGTTCGTGACCCACATCTTGGCGCCGTTCAGTAGCCAACCATCGCCATCGCGAACGGCCTGCGACGTGATCGCGGCCGCATCGCTTCCGGCGTCAGCCTCGGACAGAGAGAAGGCGCCGAGGATCTCGCCGCGAGCCATCGGCTTCAGCCAGCGTTCCTTCTGCTCGGCCGTGCCATACCGAAGTAGCGTCTGAGTCGGGAGCGAGTTGTGCACGCTCATTGACACGGCCACCGACGGATCACCCCATGCGATTTCCTCCAGCACATACAGGTACGTGAGCATGTCGAGGCCCAGCCCGTCGTACTTCTCCGGGATGAGCATGCCCAGAAAGCCCAGCTCCCCCAGCTTGTCGACGGGGCTCCGGTCGAACGCCTCCTCGCTCTCGTCACGAAGCCGCGCGCCGGGCCGCAGCTCCTGCTCGGCAAACCTCCGGGCCAGTATCAGGATCTCACGCTGCTCATCGGTGAGCCGCGCGCCGGCGTGCGATCTAGGCATCGCCGTACTCGTAGAATCCGCGCCCCGCTTTCCGACCCAGCCGGCCTGCAGCCACGTACTTCGTCAGGAGCGGGCACGGACGGTACTTGCTGTCTCCTAGATCCCGGTGAAGAACCTGCATGATGAACAGGCACGTATCGAGGCCGATCAGGTCGGCCAGAGCCAGCGGACCCAGCGGGTGGTTCATGCCGAGCTTCATCACTGTGTCGATGGCCTCGGCCTCGGCAACGCCCTCCAGCAGGCAAAACACGGCCTCGTTGATCATCGGCATGAGGATCCGATTCGACACGAATCCAGGAAAGTCGTTGACTTCGACGGGCGTCTTCCCGACGCGCCGGCACAGCGCCAGCGTGAGCTCGGTCGTCTCGTCGTCCGTCTCCAGGCCTCGAATGACCTCGACCAGTTGCATCACGGGCACCGGGTTCATGAAGTGCATCCCGATGAAGCGCTGCGGTCTGCTGACCGAACGCGCGATCTCCGTGATCGAGATGGAGCTCGTGTTCGACGCGAGGACGGCCTGCTCGTCGCACACTTCGTCGAGCCGTCCGAAGATCTCGAACTTCAGATCCCGATTCTCGGGTACCGCCTCCACGACCAGTGGGGCTGATGCAACGGACTCCAAATCGGTCTCCGTGCGGACCCGATCCAGGGCAGCCCGCGCCCCGGCAGCGTCTATCCGGTTCTTGGACAGCTGCCGGCTGAGGTTCTTCTCGATATTCGCCCGGGCCCGGTCCAGGGCCTCCGGTACCGCATCGACGAGCACTACGTCGATCCCCGCCAGAGCGAAGACGTGGCTGATCCCGTTGCCCATCGTTCCCGCCCCGATCACCCCCACGACGTCGACTTGATTCTCGTTCATCATCCCTCCGATCCGATTCGTGGGGCTATCTCGGAGCCCGACACCGGATTCTCTCGTTCGACTTCGCCCCCGATCAGTGGACCAAGGGCCAGTACAGCCGGATCACGGGACAGCCGGGCCGTACGCGCTGTCCAGACGATCCCGGTGATGGTGGCCATCGTGAGCAGCAATCCACCCTCAGGACCATACGCCCCGCCCGTCCACAAGTCCGGCCCGCTCACCGACACGTCCACCAGGGCAGGACCGACATCCAGGCCGCTGACAGGGAGACCGGCAGCCACTCCCATGGTCCAGTTCCACGCGAAATGAGTGCCGGTTACGAACCACAGGCTCAGGGTCCTCCAGTAGAGAACTCCGAGCAAGATTCCGGCCAGCAGCGTGTTCCCCATTGCACCCCACCCGACACCCGGGTTCGCCCCGTGGAGGACCGCGAAAACGACCGCCGTACCGCCGACTGCCACGCCCGGTCCATGAGCCGCGGCGAGCAGTTGAAACGGGTATCCACGAATCGCGAGTTCCTCGAAGAACGCCGCAAGCAGAAGGAGGACTGTCACATAGGGCATCCCCCCCGCGATCACTTCGCTCGAGACACCGGTGCCCGTCACGTTCAACCACCCCGCGATCGCCATCACCAGCACGACCGAGCCAAGCAATCCTGCCCCGATTCCGCACCCGAGCGAGAAATCCCGTGCGGCCCGGCGGTTGACGACCAGGCCCAACGCCGCGGGCGGTCTCGACTCCACCTTGGACATCATGACCCAACCAGCGACGAGCGCAGCCGCTACCGCCGCTCCCACACCCCACAATGTGAGCTCGCCGATGGACGCCGGGTCGAGCGCCACGAGGAGGGTCTGAAACGTGAGCAACGCCAGAAACAGGAGCGTCGCGTAGGCAGCGAGGCGCCAAACCCACGCCCACTGCTCACGACAACCGACCGGACCGGCGACCGATCCCAGCCGCCGCCCGTCCCCTCCCCCTACCACTCCAGCCGAATTCAACCAGCTACGGATTCATACGGCGCAAGGCGCTTCGGCCCCACCGGGCGATTGCGAGCACCAGCATCACCTTCAGCAGGTCACCGAGCAGGAAGACTCTGACACCCGTGCTCTCGACAAAAGCCCGACCCCCGAGGATCCACAGCCAGGCCAAACCGCCCAGGTGGATGACCGCCAGCGCCAGAGCGAGCGCCAGGGCCGCTCCGAACCAGCCGCGGGCCCGATCAGTCGCCAGTCCGGCCACCGCCGCCGCAACGGGGAACGCGAGCAGATAGCCCCCGGTTGGTCCCAGCAGGTACGCGGCGCCGCCGCCCGCTGCGAAAAGGGGCAGTCCGAGCGCCCCGGCCGCCAGGTACGCGACTTGACTGGCAGCTCCCGCCCGGGAGCCGAGCGCCACGCCGGCCAACAGTACGGCTACCGGTTGAAGCGTCATCGGCACGGCCGTGCCCGGCAGCGGTACGTTCAACCGGGCGCCCAGCGCGGTGAGCGCGGCGAAGCCCAGTACGCCCAGCCCAAGGCCGAGCGCATTGAACGTCGTCCTGTCGACGACCTCCGAGTCTACGGTATGTGCTGCCTCTCGAATCATACTCTCTCCACGCTGAGGGCTACGGCATTCCCACCGCCCAGGCACAGGGTGGCGAGGCCCTTGTCCACTTCGCGGTCGCGCATGGCATACAGGAGCGTCGTAAGAATCCTGGCGCCGGATGCACCAATCGGGTGTCCGAGGGCGATCGCTCCGCCACGCACGTTGACCCGGTCCATGTCCATTCCGAGCTGCCTGGCGTCCGCTATCGACTGCACGGCGAAGGCTTCGTTCGCCTCGATCAGACCGTAGTCGCCGATCTCGGTCCCTTCCATGTCCATGAGGCGCCGCACTGCCTCCACCGGAGCGAAGAAAAGATCGCGCGGCTCCGTCGACCCGACCGAATATGCCGCCACGCGACCGAGGATGTCCAGTCCGTTGGCGCGGGCATAGGCCTCCGAAGTGACGACAGTAGCGGCCGCCCCGTCGTTCAGTCCTGGCGCATTCCCGGCCGTCACCGAATACTCCGTGACCTCGGGCGGAGCGTCGCCGCCGAACGCCGGCCTCAACCGCCCGAGAGCCTCCACCGTCGTATCTCTGCGCGGAGGCTCGTCCGTGTCGAACACCGTCGTGCCCTTCCGGCTAACGATCTCGACCGGCACAATTTCGGCCGCGAAATCTCCGCCATCGATCGCGGCGGCGGCTTTCATGTGGCTCTCGTATGCGAACTGATCCTGGTCTTCGCGGCTCACTCCCGCCTTCCACGCCGTGTACTCTGCGTGTCCACCCATGTGGCAGTGACCGAACGAGCACCACAGGCCGTCGTGAATCAGACCATCCACCATCGACTGATCGCCGAACTTCACACCTCCCCTATATCCCCGCACCAGGTAGGGCACGTTGGACATCGACTCCATACCTCCGGCCACGGCGACCTGCAAATCCCCCGCCCGGATGGCTTGCGCAGCCAGCATCACGGCCTTGAGGCCCGAGCCGCACACCTTGTTGATGGTCATCGCCGGAATCTTCGCGGGCAGGCTGGCTCCGATTGCCGCCTGTCGGGCCGGGGCCTGTCCGACTCCGGCCTGCACGACGTTGCCCATGATGACCTCTTCGATGTCCTCCGTGGCCACGCTCGAGCGCTCGACCACGCCGGCGATCGCCCGCGCCCCGAGCTCCGGGGCCGTCAGAGACGATAGCCCCCCGAGAAAACGCCCCGTCGGCAGCCTGGCTGCTCCGACGATCACTGCAGTCCGATCCATGTCACTCATTTCAGCCACTCCTCGCACCCCTGCCTGCGACGCGTATCCACGAGGCCAACGATCTTCCAATCCTCGCCCACCCGGGCGATCTGGAAGACGTTCACGCCGCAGTGCGAAAGGTTACCGTTATAGTAGAACGCATAGGGGGTAAAGACTGTCGCGAGATCATCATCGATCCGGATCTCGGCAGCACCGATCCTCTCGTCGAACGCTCCCGGCTCGGCGTCTCCGACCGCCTGCACGAAACTTCCTATCTTGCCGAAAACGACGCCCGCTACACCGTCTCGTGCTCCGGAGCTCGCCATCTTCTTGAGGTCCGGGTGAAACAACCGCCTCACCGCGGCCGAGTCCGCCTCACGCATCGCATCGAACAGAGCGTCCACGACCAGCGTTACTTCCTCCTCCACACTCTGCGCGCCTGCCGGTGCCGCACTGCCTCCGAACAGCACTCCGGTCACCAGGGCCACGAGCGCGAAACGCTTCATTCAGCTTCCTCCAGGTTAGGCCTGCCTGACGCGGGCGTATGGCCCTGGCCATCCGGCCGAATCGCACCGGACACGAGCGCCTGCTCCACGACTTCCTCCAGGACACATCCGGGCTTCCCTCCGTCCGGAGTCGTCGCACGACCCCACGCGACGAAAGGATCGTGCTCGAAAGCCAGCATCCATCCCTCGGCCGCCGCGCGGCCGAGCAGATCCTTCTTGCTCTGCAGCGTGACCAGCGGCTCGACGTCGTACCCCATGATCCACGGCAGCGGCAGGTGTGCCGTCGTTGGAACGAGGTCCGCCAGAAACAGGACGATCTCCTCTCCGAGGTCGATCCTGACCGACTGGTGGTGCGGCGTGTGCCCGGGAGTGTGAACCAGTTGAATACCCGGCACCACTTCAACGTCGCCATCTACCAGGTCGAGGCACCCGGCCCGCGCCAGGGGCTCGAAATTGTCCGCCATGTAGCTGGCCCGGATCCGCTCGTTATCCAGTCGCGCGAACTCGTACTCCCCTTTTCTCACGACATACCGGGCCGTGGGGAACGCGGGTCCGATCTCCCCGTTCACTCCTCGGACCGTTCCACCTCCGGCGTGGTCGAAGTGAAGATGCGTTGCGATGATGACATCGACTTCGCCCGGCTCGACGCCGAGGTTCGACAGCGACGTTTCGAGCTTCGTCGGGTCGCCATCGTTGGCCACTCCGTAAACCGACTTGAACTTGTCGCTCTCCTTGTTGCCCAGGCCGGTGTCGATCAGCACGGTGGTCTCTTCCGTCTCCACGAGCAGACAACGCATCGCCAGCGGTATCCGGTTCCTCGCGTCACTGGGTGCTCGGCGATTCCACAGCGGCTTCGGAACGACACCGAACATCGCCCCTCCGTCGAGCCACAGGCTGCCGGCGTCCACCGGCCTGACCCGGCCCCGACTTCCCTCCAGACACGGCGCCTCACACACGCAACCTCCCGTGGCCGGCGCTCGGGCTCTCCAGGGCCACGGGCCGCCCCGCGAGCCAATCCTCGAGCTGGTCCCAGTACTGGATCCCCTGCCGGTCGACCGCCTCGAGCATCCGGATCAGTATCGTCGCGGTGGCCCTTGCATCATCTCCGGCGCGGTGCCGATTCGCGATCGACACGTCGTAATAGCGGGATAGCGCGTCCAGCCCTCTTCTCCGCAGCCCGGGAAGAAGCCGGCGCGCGAACTTGACCGTGCACAGACGCGGCCCCTCTGGCATCACGGAGTCCGCCATTCGCAGCTCTTCCGCCACGAAACGCCAGTCGAAGGCCACGTTGTGCGCCACGAAGACCCGGTCCTCGAGAGCTTGCCGTACTCGGCCCGCGATGTCGCGGAAACGGGGCACTCCCTCGACCATCTCGGGCTTGATGCCGGTGAGACGGGTGACCCACAGCGGTATCCATGCCTCCGGGTTCACCAGGGTCGTATACTCGCCTGTCACCCGACCCCCCTCGACGAACACGGCCGAGAACTCCATGATTCGGGCTCCACGAGCTAGTGAGCTTCCCGTGGTCTCGACATCCACGACCGCGAACCTGGTGTCGGCGAGAGACATGCGGCCCTGAGACGCCGACTGGGCTACCAGCCGCCACATACCGTCCGCATCCACCACGAAACGACGATCCTCGCCGAGCAGGTCGAACACCAGGCGGGAAGCGAGCCCCGGGGGCGCCTGGCTCAAGCCGAACACCTCCCGGGCCAGGACATGGGTCGACGTCGGCTCCCGGCCGACCGTCTCCAGAGCCTTCTGCACCAGAGGCGTGTGCGCACTGAACCGCAGCCCATCAGTCCTCACGACGACTCGCGCAGAATCGGAAGGGTCATGCACCGGGGGCCGCCTCCGCCTCTCACGAGCTCGGATCCCTCAAACCCGATGACGAATCTCTCGTCGACTCCCAGCTCTACCTGACCGCTCAGAAAGTCCTCGCTTCGCACGACCGTGAAGCCACCCTCCTCTTCGAGCTCCCGCATCGTGTGCTCGTTTCGGTCGTATGCCAGGACCTGCCCGGGACCGACCGCAAAGAAGTTGCACCCGCTTGCCCACTGCTCCCGCTCCTGCATCGTCCGCCGGTGCCCGCCGCACGAGAGCGGCGTGAGCGGCAGTCCCAGGTCATCCAACGCGGCAAACAGGCTGGACGCTTCCTGCACCTCTGAAGCGCCCTTTCTGACTCGGAGTACTGGAAGCCGCGTCGGCCCCA
>JAUVTH010000193.1 GCA_030601615.1 Gemmatimonadota bacterium | reverse complement strand
CTCATACAGGGCCTGCCAGAAAGCGTCGAATCGGTCGTCGTCGCCGTACACACCAGAGCTGAAGCGCGGATGGTGCCAGTAGGCAAGCGTGCATTTGTGGTCGCTGGCGGCGAGCTCGGCGCGCAGCCATTGCTCCTGGGCCGACCCGGCGTCGACTGCGATCCGGGCTGCGTTGCTGTTGAGGACGATCACCTTCCAGGCGCCGGCCTCGTAGGAATAGTATCCCCTGTCCGGATCGCCGGCCCTGGCTCCGAAGTAGGCAAAGTGGGGCGCTGCGCCCGGAGTGTGGTACTCGTGGTTGCCGACCGCCGGATACGTACGGTCTCTGTGCCGGCCCCAGCTCGGATGGTAGCAGTCCGAGTATTCCTGCTCGGTGCCGTCCTCGTACACGTTGTCGCCGAGGGTGAACACGGTGCCCTCGATCGTGTCCAGGAGGTCCGCTGTAGCCTCATCCCATGGGGTCTCACAATCCGCGATGTCGCCGGCGCCTACGAGAGTCACGGGCGCGTGTACGACGGTTATCGCGGCGGTTCCGGTCACGCCTTCGGATTCGGCGATCACCTTGGTCTCTCCGGGCTCGGCCGCCTGGAGGAGTCCCAACTGCGACACGGTGGCCACCGCCGGGTTCGTGCTCGTCCAGGAGATGTCCCGATCTTCGAGCGTACGTCCCCGGGCATCACGCAGCTCCGCAGCGAGCTCGAGAAGGGCTCCGGCTTCGAGAGCGGTATCGGACGGCGTAATGAGGATTGTCGCTACGGGAGCGTAGGCCACCGTGACCAGAGCCGTGCCCGTGATTCCCTCCGACGTGGCTCCGATCGCCGTCTCACCGGTGGACATCGCGACGACCGTTCCCGCCTCGTCGACGCTGGCGATGTCCGGTTCGCTGCTTGACCAGGAGATCGTGCGGTCCGCAAGTGGCTGTCCAGCGGAGTCTCGTGGTTCGGCGGACAGCCGGATCGTGTCGCCCACCAGCAGGGCGGACGACTGTGGCGTAACGGCAACGGTGGCTACCGCGGGCGGGTCCGGTGTTCCTCCGGCGGGATCGGCGGGCCCGCCGGGGTCTTCCGCGCAGGCGAACAGGGCGCAGCCGGCGATCACGTAGATCATGCGCCGCCGCCGGCCGAAGTCACGGCTGCAAGAGAGAGATACGGTCATACGGAACGACTCATGCAAATCATGGGCCCCAGGAGATGAGACCTGGCGGACCCGGTGGGGTAATGTGCAATGGCTCTCCAGCGAACCCCGATCGAGAGGCTCAACATGCTCGAACGAATCGTGGCCTTCGACCTCGAGGCTACCGGTCTCGATCCTCGCCGGGATCGCATCGTGGAGCTCGCCATTGTGCGGGCCGATAACGGCATGGTTCTCCTGCACGAGCATTTTCATCCCGGGGTGCCGATTCCCCCGCAAGCGACGGCCGTGCACGGGATACGCGATGAAGATGTGGCTCACTGCGATCCGTTTGCTGTCCACTCCGCGCGCATCCAGAAGATGCTCGACGACGCGGTACTGCTCGGCTACAACTCGCGGCGCTACGATACCGTGATGCTCGATGCCGAGCTCCGGCGGGCCGGGGAGCCCGGCTTCGACCTCGCGACCGTACAGGAGATCGATCTCTTCCAGGTGTGGTCCGAGTCGGAGAGGCGGACACTGGAGATGGCCGTCCAGCGCTTCCTGGGACACGGCCTCGAAGATGCCCACCATGCGTTATCGGACGCCGAGGCCCTCGTGCCCCTCGTCAATGCCATGCAACGGACCTGGGGGCTCGAGTACCACGATCTGCTGGATCGCAGCCGGCCCAGGGGCGAGGTGGATCGATCCCGACGCCTTCGCGTGAACGAGGCAGGCCAGGTGGTGTTCGGCTTCGGCAAGCATGCCAGCGAGCCGGTGCGGGACCACCCGGACTACGTGGACTGGATGCTCGAATCGGACTTCCCCGCCGATACCCTGGATGCCCTTCGGCGGCTGCGGGAGAACGGCTGGCGCTGGCCCTGAGCAGCAGGACGGTGAGGAACCCCGGGCAGTCCGGCTAGCGCTCGACCAGGTCGATCACCGCGAATGTTGCGCCGGACGGGCGACCAGCCGCCGCTACATCCTCGCGGTCGAATTCCGGAGTCAGCCTGACCGGCGGGACCGGGGAAGGGCGCGCACGCGGAGGCCAGGGATCCGGCGGAACCGTCCGGTGCGTGACGTTACGATCTCGAGCCCGTGGTGCAAGGCCGTCGCAGCGACCTGGAGCTCGCGATTCGACAGGTCCTCCGTTTCCGGAACCGCGACCCTCAGCTCACCGAACCGTCGGGCCACTGCCACGTCGAACGGGAGCACGGTGAGTGTGGGGAGGACTCGCTCATCGATATGACGCAGGTGTGTGTTCCGATCGCGCGACTCATCGGCACCACGATACAGCTCGGCGACGGAAACGGCACTCGTGAACTGCTCCTCTCGCGGGAGGGAGAGAAGCCACTCCAGGTATGCCTCGCGAGGCTCTCTTCTCAGCGCCTCCGCGATGGCGTCAGCATGAAACAAGTAGGCTGTCACGATAAGGGACACGGGTCTCCATCGCCGGGACGGGCCGCCTCGCGGACGGTCGCCGGCGATCCAGCGGGATTGATGTATGCTCTGCGTCAGCCGGAGCGTCCGTCCCGGCGGACGAGACGCGCGAGCTCGTCCGAACCCTTCCAACCTCCTGCCAGACTGGCGAGCCCACCCTCGGGGCCGGCCGACCGCAAGCGCTGAAGGCGCTCCACGTCCTCGGCCATGACCAGCGCCGCGACGGGCTTGCCATGCCGGCTGATGATGATCGGCTCGCCATCCTCGGCCCAGCGAACGCACGCGGCGAACGTGGCCTTGGCCTGCGCTACGGAGAGTGTTCGGGACACCCTGTGCCTCCTGGTCAGATTATGGTCATAAAGACTATTATGACCATAATTCTACACGACGTCCGGCGCAAGGGCGAATCCGGTAGTGACCGCGTGGACGAGCGCTTCCACGGTGCCGAAGCTCGGCGCGTCGAGGGTCTGCCCGGTGTCGGATGGGCGTGGTATGTTCCGCGAATGCCTTTGCGACTCATCCGTTCCGACTCGAACGCCGCCCTGTGGTCGGCATGCGCTGAGGGCTTCCTCGACGAGGTGGCCGGACGGACAGGGCCGCGTGACTTTCCGGCTTACATGCTCCTCTCCCACCGCGTGCAACGTGACGCGCTACTTGAGATGGCGAGCCATCGAGGCGTCCCCGGGTGGCTGAACCCTCCGATCGCGTTCTTCTCGGATCTCCGCCGCATGTTCGGTATCGAGGCCAGGCCGGTGGGTATCCTCACGGGCCGCATGCTCGTAGCTCGGTTGGCCGGCCAGACTGCGCTGCGGGTGGGAGTACGCAGGGCGGGTCGAGACCGGGGGCCATCGGGCACGCACATGTTGGACCGGGTGTTCAGTGAGCTTCTTCCGGAGGGAGTGAGCCCGAAGCGGCTGCGCCAGGCCCTCGAGCAGCTCGAGGGAGACGAGTTCACGCGGCGTCGTAATGCCTGGGTGGCGGACACGTACGAGTCTTTTCTCTCGGAGCTGGAGAAACGGGACCTTTACGATCCGAGGTCGATCCACGCGATGGTCTCGGAGAGCATCGAGGCTGGCGCGTTGCGGGAGGCGCTCGGCGGCGCCGGGCGCCTGCACATCTTCGGAATCACCTCGCTCAGATCGAGGCAGCGTCTCTTCCGGGTCCTGGCCGAGCAGGACGACGTTGAGGTCCGCATCTACCTCCCGTTCGAGGACGAGCCCTCCGAGTGGGATGAGCTCGCCACGGGCGGTAGCGAGACGATCGAGCGCGCGTCGAATTCGGAGGACGCCGCGGCTGCGGGGGTCGCCGGAGACGCCGGAGACGCCGAACCTGATCAGCCTGGTCCCGTTGAGGGATGCGTCACTGTCCAGCCGGTTC
>JAUVTH010000255.1 GCA_030601615.1 Gemmatimonadota bacterium | reverse complement strand
GGAGCTCCACGCAGAGGGATCCACCATCCTGATGGTGACCCACGACCCCCGCTATTCCAAGTACGCCGAGCGGACCATTCACCTGTTCGACGGGCGCATTGTCGAAGAACGCTCGTCCGAGACGAGGACCGACTGATCATGAGCGAGTACAACGCCAGCATTCTCGTTGCCGACGACCAGGCAGACGTCCTGGCAGCACTTCGCCTGTTGTTGAAGGCAGAAGGCTACGATATCGCCACTGCGTCCTCGCCGGCCGAGGTCCTCGAGCTCCTGGATCTGGACGAGTTTGACTGCCTGCTGCTCGATCTCAACTACACGCGCGACACGACGTCCGGGCAGGAGGGGCTCGACCTGCTGCCCCGGATCCAGGCGCTCGACAGCACGCTCCCCATCATCGTCATGACAGCGTGGGGAAGCATCGAGAGCACCGTCGAGGCAATGCGGCGCGGAGCCCGCGACTACATCGAGAAGCCGTGGGACAACGACCGACTGCTCGCCACGATTTCTTCACAGCTCGAGCTGGTGCATGCGGTTCGGCGAGCTCAGTTCCTCGAGGCCGAGAACGAAATGCTCCGGGACGCCGATGTACCGGAGCTGATCGCGGATTCGCGATCGATGCAGCCCGTGCTCCGGCTCATCGAGCGGGTCGGGCCATCGGACGCCAACGTGCTGATCACCGGCCAGCCGGGGACCGGAAAAGAAGTAGTGGCCCGCTGGCTGCACTATCGTTCGAACCGGGCGGATCGCCCCCTCGTGACAGTGAACACAGGCGGACTTTCCGAGGGCGTGTTCGAGAGCGAGATGTTCGGGCACGTGAAGGGAGCGTTCACGGACGCCAAGGCCGACCGGGTCGGCTACTTCGAGCTCGCAGGCCACGGCACACTCTTCCTGGACGAGATCGGCAACCTGCCCCTCACACAGCAGGCGAAGCTGCTGCGCGTTCTAGAGTCGGGCGAGTTCCAGCGAGTCGGTTCCTCCAAGGCCCGCAAGGTGGACGTACGCATCCTGACGGCCACCAACTCGAACCTGGAGCGCTCCGTGGCAGACGGCACGTTCCGTGAAGATCTCTACTATCGGCTGAACACCGTGGAGATTCAGCTCCCGCCACTGCGGGAGAGACGCGAGGACATCCCTCTGCTGGCGGCCCACTTCCTGAGGGTCAGCGGCGCAAAATACGGACGCCCCGACCTGGCGTTCTCGCCAGCCGCAATGGACGCGCTTCTCAGGCACCCGTGGCCCGGTAACATCCGGGAGCTCAGACATTCTGTCGAGCGGGCGGTCCTTCTGACCGATAACCACCATGTCGAGGTCGAACATCTGGGGCTGCGCCAGGCTGCGGAAGGATCGCTCCGACTCGAGGCCGTTCCGCTGGATGAAGCCGAGCGAATTCTGATCCGTAAGGCACTGTCGAGGAACCGGGGAAACGTGAGCCGCGCCGCAAACGACCTCGGCCTCAGCCGCAGCGCGCTGTACCGTCGCCTGAAGCGCCACGGTCTTCACGCCTGAGGATCTGACAGGAGGCGGCAGATGAACCAGCGCGGCGTCAGGAGTCGAATCCGCAAGCGACTCACCTACCAGCGAGCGATACCGCTCCTCGCCGTGCTTTCCGGTCTGCCTGCGGTCCTGGTGACTCTCGTTCTGGTGTGGACGGGCGACCACGCCAGCCGGACGCAGTGGACCGTCACCGTCTTCGTTCTCGGCTCCTGGATTTCCTTCCTCATCGCGATGCGCGACCGGCTCGTCAGGCCTCTCCACGCGGTCTCCAACATGCTTGAGGCGTTGCGCGAGGGAGACTATTCGCTGCGTACCCGGGCACCAGCCAGGGACGACGCGCTGGGCCTCATTCTCCACGAAGTGAATGAGCTGGCCGGATCCTTTCACAATCAGCGGCTGGATGCCCTCGAAGCGTCCAACCTCCTCACCCGGGTGATGACGGTCATCGACGTGGCGCTGTTCTCGTTCGACGACCAGGACCGTCTACGACTGATCAACCGGACCGGTGAAGAACTGCTCGGTCGCAAGGAAGACGAGGTGCTGGGACAAACAGCAGAAGATCTCGGTCTCAGCGAGTGCCTGCTCGGTCAGACGCCCCGAGTGATGGACGTGGCCGTGGCAGAAGGCCTCGGTCGCTGGGAGCTGCGGCGACGAAGCTTTCGCTGGGAAGGCCGGCCGCACCGGCTGGTCGTTCTCGCGGACCTGAGCCAGGTGCTGCGCGACGAGGAGCGCGTCGCCTGGCAGCGCCTGATTCGCGTACTGAGCCACGAAATCAACAACTCGCTCACTCCCATCAAGTCGATCGCCACGAGCTTGAGCGCCATGCTCGAGCGCGACGGTGACCGGACGGAGCGCGACGAGGATCTGACGGAAGGATTACGGGTCATCGCCGGCAGGTCGGAGGCGCTCGGTCGGTTCATGTCCTCGTACGCCCGGCTGGCGAAACTGCCGCGCCCGCAGAAGCGGGAGCTCAGCGTCCAGGAATGGGTGCGGCGTGTGGCCAGTCTCGAGTCACGGCTCGAAGTGGAGGTGATCGACAGTCCGGACGTTCGCATCGAGGCGGACGGCGACCAGCTCGACCAGCTGCTGATCAACCTGCTCGACAACGCAGTGGACGCGTCTCTCGAGACAGGTGGAACGGTGCGCATGGGGTGGTGCGAGTCTGATGGATGCGTACAGGTGCGCGTGGAAGACGAGGGGCCCGGTCTCGCTCAGACGGCCAATCTGTTCGTGCCGTTCTTCACGACCAAGCCCAGGGGCTCCGGCATCGGTCTCGCGCTGAGCCGCCAGATCGCGGAGGCGCACGGCGGACGGGTGCGGTTGCACAACCGCAAGGACGGTCCGGGCTGCGTGGCGGAGGTGCGGTTGCCCATCTAGGGCTGTTGGTGAAGTACAGCCTTCTAGGGCCGCGCGCGGAGGGAATTGAACAGGAGGGGGAAGGTCGCCAGAGACTGACCGTGGTACTGGGGTCGGATGCCAAAGAGCACCACACGACCGCGACCCATGGGGACCTCGACGATGGCCGAGGCACCGGACAGGACAGACATCCCGTGTACCCAGCCGCTGAGCACTCTCGGCCGCGCTCCATACGTCGCGATTGAAACGGCTGCACTCCCGGAGGGAAGGTCGAACGCGCCTCCGCCTTCGATCCACGCGGCCGGCTGCGGTGGCATGCCTCGCCCGACCGTCGTCGTCGTGTC
>JAUVTH010000003.1 GCA_030601615.1 Gemmatimonadota bacterium | reverse complement strand
CCGATGAGGTTGAAGGCCTGGAAGATGAACCCAATGTGCCGGTTCCGGACCCGGGCCCGCTCCGAGGCCGTGAGTTTGACCACGGGCTCGCCATCCAGCCAGTAGTCACCCTCTGTGGCCGTGTCCAGCAGCCCGACCAGCGACAGGAGCGTGGACTTCCCGCAACCCGAAGGGCCCACCACTTCCGTGAACTCACCGTCGTGAATGTCGAGGTGAATGTCCGCCAGAGCGTGCGTCTCCAACTCATCCGTGTAGAAAACCTTCTTGACGCCCTCCATCCGGATCAACGGTGTGCCGTTGTCCATCCTGTGACTCTCTCTCCTCGTGGCGACGCCGCGCAGCGCGTCGGCGTTACCTGATGCGCACTCGGTCTACGTCGTCGTACCGGGACATGTCCGACAGGACGATCACGTCTCCCTCTCGGAGACCTTCCACGACTTCTATCTGGTTCACGCTGCTGCGGCCGAGCTGCACGGTTACGCGCTCGGCAGCGTTGCCCTCTTCGGTTACCCTGAACAGGCTGACCGTGCTGTGACTCTGGCCGTATGCCGGGCGGCCCACGTGGAGCACATCGTTGAGACGTTCCAGCTCGATGGTCCCGTCGACGGAGAGGTCGGGGCGAGCCCCCGGCGGAAGGTCTCCCTCCAGCGTTACCTCTACGAGGACGGAGCCGCCCTGCACGTTCGGATCGACGCGGCGTACACGACCGGGGATCGTGTCGGTGCGTGTGTCCACGAAGGCCGCCTGTCCGACCTGGACGTCGCGTGCCTGCGTCTGTGGGATCCTGAGTTCGGCTTTGAGTCTCTCGGGTCTGGCCACTCGAGCGAGCGTCGTGCCCGCCTGCACCCACTGTCCTACCTCGAGGTCGAAGTCCTGGAGAACCCCCTCGGCGCCTGCCTGGACCCGCATGTTGGACGCCCGCTCCTGGTAGTAGTGGTGGATGTTGGCCAGCCGGCCCACCTGGTCCCGTTGTACGGCGAGCTGCTCGTCATTCGTCTGGTTCATCAGGTCCAGTCGAGCCTGATCAGTGCGCAGCCGCTCCCCGAGAGCGCTGGCATTGTCCCGTGCGTTCTGATACTCGTTCTCCGATACCCAGTCGCTACCGACCATCCGTGCGTACGCTTCGGCCTGGCGCTCCGCCTCCAGGAACCGGGCTCGTGCGTCGGCCACCGCGGCTTCCTGGGCCAGCAGCCCCGTCCCGAGGGTCCGGCGTAGCGACACGAGCGAGGCCTGTGCACCAGTCCACTGCTGCTCGGCTTCGAGCACCTGGAGCTCGACGTCCGGATTGGACATGACCACGAGGATGTCTGTCGCGCTTACCACCTGGCCCGGCTCGAAGTGCACCGATTCCACCCGACCGGCGGTCAGAGCGGCCACGAATTGCACCCTTTCCGGAACGAGCGTGCCTGAGCCGCGCACCTGGCGAACCATTTCGCCGCGCTCGACGGTTCCCTGCACGATGACGTTCCGGTCCACTGTGGGAGCCGCCGGTTCGAGGCGGGACAGAAAATAGGTCATCAGGAGCAGCGCAACGGCGCCGACCCCGATGTATATGTTCCGCTTCTTCTTTCCTTTTGGAGCGCGCTTGACATCCATGCGCGAAACACGCGACCCGGAATCGGAACGCGCCGAATTGCTGGAAGTGGTGGAGGAGCCCTCTCCGCCCCGGCCTTTCTTGAGCGACAGACGAGGATTTCCCTCTCGCTCGATCACTCGCGGACGCGTTCGTTCACGCGTCGTGCCGACCGGCGCCTCCTCCACGTCACCGTTTGGCTTCTCCATCTCTGTCTCTCTATGCTGAGCTGCCGAAACGCCTCACCGCCACCGCCACGGCGGCCCGGAAGCCCGGTTCAGGCCCCGTCCTCACGAACGGGCTACTACGGCAGGAAGAAACATTGCCCCTCCACCGCACCGGGATCCTACAGTACGCACCGTTACGGCGTTGCGTTTCAATCGCAACGCTTGTGCCACCTCGTACGAACGCCATAACATATTTGTTTCGTTACCGTTGCGGTGTGATGTCTTGAGTGTTTCACCGGCGCGTTGTGTGCGGCTTCGGGACGATATGTACCGAAACCGCACACTTTAGTTCCCCGGAGAGCGGGACGAAGAGCCCTCGCAGTGTGTGTTGGGCAAGACAAACGGCGGCCTCCCGGGTGGAAGACCGCCGTGAACCGGTGGCTCGGGACTCCCGGTCAGCGACCTGTCAGATCACGTCCTCCGGGAAGTTCTCGATCACCTCCTTCACCTTGTTCAGCCAGAAGGCGGCGATCGCCCCATCCACGACCCGGTGATCGTAGCTCAGGCCGAAGTACGACATGTGGCGGATGCCCACTACGTCGTTCCCCATCGTGTCCTGCACGACGACGGGTCGCTTCTCGATCACGCCCGTGCCGAGAATGGCGACCTGCGGTTGGCTGATGATGGGCATTCCGAACTGGTTTCCGAATACACCCACGTTCGTGATCGTGAAACTGCCGCCCTGGATATCGTCGAAGTCCAGAGTCTTCGTGCGAGCTTTTTCTGCCAGTTCGTTGGCCCCGGTCGTAAGCCCCATCAGGCTGAGCTGGTCGGCGTTCTTGAGAACTGGAACGATGAGCTCCTTGCCGTCCGCTACGGCCACGGCGATGCCGAGGTTGATGTCGCGGTGATAGATGATGCGGGTGCCGTCTACCGAGGCATTGAGGATCGGATACTCGCGCAGAGCCTCGGTCACGGCTTTCATGATGAATGGACCGTAGGTCAGCTTCACGCCCTGCTCGGCGAACTTCGGCTTGAATTTCTTCCGCAGTCGAACCACGTGCTCGAAGTCGATCTCGTTGACCGACGTCACGTGGGCCGAGATCCGCTTCGACATCAGCATGTGCTCCATCGTGCGGAGCCGCACGCGACTCATCTCTTCGATGGTATCGCCCTCCCGGATCGGCGCGGCCGGGATGCGGATGTCGAGCGTAGCGCCGTGAATGGGGACCTGCATCGTGCCGGGCGGAGCTGGAGGGGCCGGCGGCGCGGAGATGGACGCGGCCGGAACAGCGGGCGCAGCTGCGGGTGCAGTGGGAACCGCAGGAGCCGCGACTCGGCCCTCGATGTGAGCCATGATGTCGTCCCGCGTGACTCGGCCCGCGATGCCCGTGCCCGAGATGTCGGTCAGGTCGACGTCGTGTTCCGCAGCGATCTTCCTTACGAGCGGGGTCGACCTGGTCTGAAGCCGCTCCTCTCGAGTGGCCGGTCCCGCATCCTCGGCGGGGGCGGCAGGTGTTGCCGTGACCGGAGCCTCGACGACCGGCTCGGGCGCTGCAGCGGGCTCCGCCTCGGCCGCAGGAGCGGTCTCAGTCGTTTCTGCCGCCGGTTCTGGCGCGCTCGCCCCTCCTCCTTCGGTGTCTATCCTGGCCACGACCGTGTTGACCTCGACGGTCGCGCCCTCCTCGACGAGGATCTCGGCCAGCGTTCCGCCTACGGGAGCTGGAATGTCGGCGTCCACCTTGTCCGTGGAGATCTCGAACAGATCCTCGTCGCGCTCCACGGTCTCACCCACCTGCTTGAGCCACCGTGTGAGCGTACCCTCGACGATTGACTCTCCCATCTGCGGCATGATTACGTCGACCTTGGACATCTCTTGATCCTCTTTCCTGTCGGTACAATCACCGTTCCGGCCCTGAAAGGCTGTACTTCTTCAGCAGCCTTCTCGATACAGGGTCCTCAATACGCCAGCAGCCACCGGGCGGCTGACACTATGTCTTCCTCCCCCGGGAGGTAGTAGTCCTCCAGCGTCGGTGCGTACGGCACCGGGGTGTCGATTGCCGTGACCCGCCGAATGGGTGCGTCCAGCCACTCGAACGCTTCTTCACAGACCTGCGCCGTGATTTCGCCCGCGAAACCACCGAACCGGGGTGCCTCGTGAACGATCAGCAGTCTGCCCGTGCGGCGGACGCTCTCCACGATGGTCTTCGTGTCGAGCGGCCGCAGTGTGCGAAGGTCGATGACTTCGACCTCGCTGCCGTCCTCGGCGGCAACGCGATCCGCCGCGTCGGCCGATTTGAACACCATCGCGCCGTATGTGACGATCGTCAGGTCATTCCCCGGCCGGTGTGTGCGCGCCTCGCCCAGCGGGACGAGCACCTCGCCCTCCGTCGGAAGCTCTTCCTTGATCCTTCGGTACAGAAACTTGTGCTCGAAGAACAGGACAGGGTCTGGATCGCGGATGGAGGCCCTCAAGAGACCCTTCGCGTCGTATGCGCGGGCCGGCGCGACCATCTTCAGGCCCGGCACGTTGGCGAAGTAGGATTCCACCGACTGCGAGTGAAATGGACCCGATCGGGCCCCTGCTCCACACGGTCCGCGGATGACCAGTCCGGCGCCGATCCCCGTCCGGTAGCGCGACTTGGCGGCGAAGTTGACGATCATGTCGAAAGCGGGTGCTATGAAGTCGATGAACTGCATCTCCGCCACCGGCTTCAATCCCATGTGAGCTGCGCCGATCGCCGCGCCCACAATCGCGGCCTCGCTGATCGGCGTATCGATCACGCGATCCGGGCCGAATTCCTCCAGGAAGCCCTCGGTGACCTTGAAGGCACCGCCGTACACGCCGATGTCCTCGCCAAGCATGAAGACGGTCTCGTCAGCCCGCATCTCCTCCTGCAGTGCTTCACGGATCGCCGTGAGGTAGGTCGTTTCCCTGGTCTCGACGCTCGCCATCATGCTCCTTGCGACTGCCGGGTGGTCCCGCGGGTCGCAGAAGGCCTTGCTGTCACCAGGCCTTCGTAGCCCGGGACCTCACCGCGAGTCCACGGAATGGCCGCGTCGAGCTCCGCGTTGCCGTATACGCGACTGCGTGCCTCACCGGGCGCCGGATACGGCTCGGCCAGCACTTCGTCCGTTGCCACATCCAGTGCCGCGGCGACCTCAGCTCGAACTTCCGCGAGGCTGGTCTCTGACTCGAAGCCGAACTCGACCAGGTAGGTCTCGAAGCTGCGGATCGGGTCGTGGTCACGCCATGCGATCAGCTCTTCGTCCGGCACGTAACGCTGGGCATCGTGCTGGGCGTGGCCCAGCATGCGATACGTCTCCGAAACGATGATCGTCATCCCGTCGCCCGCCCGGGCCCTGGCGATCGCCTGTGCGGCAGCGTCGTAGACCTGCAGCACGTCGTTGCCGTCCACGGTGACTGCCGGGACGCCATATGCTCCCGCGACATCGGCCCAGTTCTCGACCGCTGCCTCGGCGGTGCTCGGAGTGCCGAAAGACCATCGGTTGTGCTGGAGCACAACCACGATAGGGAGATTCAGTGCCGCTGCCATCGCCAGGCCCTCGTGCGAGGTGCCGGTGCGACTCGCCCCATCACCCTGGAACGTGAAGCACACCCGGGGCTCGCGTCGCGTCCGGAAGCTCAGGGCCACCCCGTTCAGCACGCACAGCTGCGTCCCGAGAGGGCTGATCGGTCCAAGAATGCCAAGCTCGGGAACCGTGAAGTGATTGGTGTTGTCCTTGCCGGCGCACAACGATGTGCCGCGCGCGGTGTACTGCCTGAGGATATCGTGCGGTTCGATACCACGGGCCAGGAGGGCTCCGAGATCGCGGATCGAGGGAGCGATCCAATCGCCTGCCGAGAGGGCATACCCGCAGCCCACGGCGGTGGCTTCCTGGCCGAGGCTGCGATAGAGCCCTCCAACCACCTGACCCTGCTTGAAGATGATCTCCAGCCGTTCCTCCAGGGCCCGCGTGAGCCACAGGAGTCGGTACAGAGAACGCATGTCCCGTCTGTCGAGCGTCTTCAGGTGCCCATCCTGGTAAGGAGAGATCCCGGAACCGCGCGCCAAACTACGCCGCTCGCGGGTTACCTGCAAACGCCGCCCCTCAAGCGCTTTACGTTGACGTAAAGGGAAGCTCGCTCACGAGCCAACCGGTTGGGGCGTCCGGGGATGCTCCGATCTCATCGCCGGGGGCGATCTCTCGCCGCACGTAGGCCAGGCAGATAGGTCCAAAGCGTGGCGAGTCGCACGAAGACGTCACGGCGCCCACGGCCCGGCCTTTCGAGTACACGGCCCCCTCGGGCTGGAGGTGTGGTCGGGTGGACGGCTCGGTGGACCGGAGGCCGCGCAGGTGGCGGTTGACGTGGCCGCGATAGTGGATGCGAGCCACGACCTCCTGGCCCGTAAAGCACCCCTTGTCAAAGCTCACGGCGCGTTCCACGAGGCCCGTCTCCTGCGGCAGATTGTCCGCGGTGATGTCGGCACCGAAGACCGGGATCCCTCGCTCGATGCGCCAGGCCTCGTAATCCGCAGCCGATGCTCTCATTCCCCCGGCGGCTGCGATGGCGGGCTCGATGGCGGCCACGGCCGATTGGTCCTCATCCGAAAGCACGTAGATATCCACGCCTCCGCCGTCCGAGAGGTCCCTCGGGACGAACAAACAGCCTGAAGCGGCCACCACTTCGGCTGCCACTCCCTCGGAGCAGGGACCCAGCAGGCTGATCCGTCGCGCTTCCTCGAGGACCGTGACTGTGGCTAATCTCGGCGGCAGATACGTCCCGAAGTGGTCGAGAAGGCCGGGCAGGGCAACTCGACTGACGTCGAGCAGAATCGCGTCCTGCGTGCGAATGACCTTCGGAACGGCTACCGGACGCCCCTTCGACGTGAGGACGAAGGACAGAGCCGCATCGCCTGGTTGCAGCAGCGTGATATCTGTGCTGAGCAGACCGTTGAGCATCCGGTCGGCCCGTGTCCCGTCGATCCGGATGACCACCCGGTCAGGATCCGTCCAGGCCGCTACGCTCTCGGTGAGAGCCGAGTAGCCGTCGCCGGGCTCCGGAATCTCCATTTCTGCCCCTTGTCCTGGCAGGTCAGAAGAGCTTGCCGCCGTTGGGAACGGCACAGGTAGGGGCCAGGAGAATGGTCTCCCCTTCTTCATCCGGAAGTCCGAGCGTCAGACACTGCGACTCGAAGCCCGCGATGTTGCGGACCCCGAGATTAAGGACGGCGACCACCTGCCTGCCGACCAGTTCTTCCAGCACGTAACGTGCGGGAAGGCCTGCGGCCGACTGCCGCTCCCCGACTTCGGGGCCGAAATCGATTCGGAGTCGGTACAGCGGTTTCCGGGCCCGGGGAAACTCCTCGGCCTCGACGATCGTGCCGACCCGGATATCGACCTTGTCGAACTCGTCGTAGCTGATCGTGCTCAAACGGCCCTCCCGGGAAGCAACCGCGAGGCGTGAGAGACCCCGCCCCTCGGTGTGCGACGACTATCCAGCTGACTCGATCACGAACGTGACGCGCCGGTTCTTCAAGCCTCCGTCGGCCTCCCCCCACTCGCCGGGAGCCACCGGCCGAACCTCACCGAGGCCGACCGCACGGACCGAACCGGCGTCTAGCCCCCGTTCGACGAGGTACTTGGCCACGTTCTCGGCCCGCTTCTGCGACAGAAGCCTGTTGTAGTCCTCCGGACCGGCGGGGTCCGTGAAGCCCTGGACGGTCACGACGGAGCTGCCGTAGTGGTGGCTCACCACCATGGCGAAGCGGTCCAGGAATACGTAGTCGCCGTCGCGCACATCGTATGAATCGAACTCGAAGTTGACGGGCGTGGCGAACAGGATGTGGTCCTGAAACCGCTCCACGCTCGCTTGATACTCGTCTGCCAGCTCCTCTAGCTCGGCCTGCAAAGCGTCCAGCTCTGCCTGCAGCGCCTCGATGCCTGCCGCGTTCGTCTCGATGCCGGCGCCCTGCTCGTCCAGCTGCGACTGCATCTGCGCCATCGACTGGTCGAACTGGTCCTGGTTGACCTTGTTGCACCCCGCCGCCACTACAACCAAGGCCACGAGCGTGAAGCGAACGAAAGCGGAACTCATGACGAACCTCTCGATTATGGTACAGTCTCGCGGCCCTCTGATTCGGGCGTCGCGAGGGGCGTTGAGTATACTGGGATGAGCGGGTTCGGGCGATCCGTTGCGACTCGTAGTCTCCGCCCGGAAGCAGGGTCGCCTCGTCGTGTCGTCCTGAATAGATTGACCGCCCCCGATTCCGGACGTGCCGGCGACGAGGCCGGCGGCGACAAAACGTCAGGAAGAAACAGACGCTATTCCCTGAGCGGTGGTGCAGATGCTCGATAGACTGCTGGGACGTGAGGTGAGCAAGCGACCGGCGACGGTGCGCCTGCACGGCAGGATCCTGTTTCTGACCGAGGACCCGGAGCTGATCCGACGTCAACTGGCCGGCGAAGACCTGGATTGGGATCCATCCATTCCCCTCCGCAACGATATCAGCACCGACGAGATCACACCTGGCTGGGTGTGCTACTACTACGACGAGACGTTGGGGCAGTATCCGTACGTCGGCCTCCTGTGCGAGGGCGAGCACCCGGTCGGCAAGGGCGATGTGATCGGCGGGGGCTTCGTGGCGGCCGTTTCGGGCAAGCGCCGGGGAAAGGGGTCGAGTCGGGAGGCCGCCCCGTACGCTGAGCGCGCCGCCGGCATCCGGGTCGTGATCGCCGACAATATCGAGCGGATCTACCGTGAGAACTGCGAGAACCTGGGCATCTTCACATCCACGGATTTCTCGCTGATCGATCGCATCCGCAGCGGCGAAGAGATTCCGCTCGAGTGCTTCATCGGCGAGGCCGGCCAGATCCAGAGGGACATCATCGAGTACGGCGGCCTGCTGGACTATGCCGTGGCGCGTCTGAAGAGCCTGGTGCAGGTGCCGGCCGTCGTTACTGACGCGACCCGGCCGATGACAGTCTCCGAGAAGATCCTGGCCCGGCACTGGGTGGCGGACCTGGCGGCCGACAACGTCGGCGTAGACGCGGTAGCTCCGGGCGACGCGGGGTTCATCCGGACGGACATCCGGTTCAGCCACGAGTACGTGACCCCGATGGCCGCCACCTTCTGGGAGGCGTTCGCCGGAGAGGATGCTGAACTCAACGAGCCTGACAGCATCTACTTCTTCCGCGATCATCTCGCGTTTCTGGATCAGGTGATCAGCGAGGAGAAGAAGGCAGCGGGCCTGCTCGACGCGGCCCACGGGCTGCACGATCGGCAGCGCGAATTCGCGGCAAAACAAGGGATTCGGTTGCACGGAGAGCTTCCCGACCGGATCGGGTCCGAAGCCATCTGTCACGTGAAGGTGCTCGGTGACTATGCCCTTCCCGGCCAGGTGGTGGTGGGCAGCGATTCGCACACGCCGCACTCCGGGGCTCTCGGTTGCTTCGCGTTCGGGGTCGGAACGACAGCCCTCGTGAATTCCTGGGCCACTCGCGACGTCCGACTTCGCGTTCCAGCCTCGGTGCGGATCGAGATCACGGGTCGCAAGGCGGACAACGTCACGGCCAAGGATATGATGCTGGAGGTCCTGCGCCATCCGTACGTGCGCAGCGGCGATGCAATCGGAAAGATCCTCGAGTACACCGGTGAGGCGGTTCGCGCGCTGAGCATTGACGAACGGGCCACACTTACGAACATGGCGGCCGAAGTCGGTGGATTTACGGGAATCGTAGCGCCGGACGAGACCACGATCGACTGGCTGGTCTCGCACCGCGGCATCGGACGCACCGAGACAGAGGCCCTTGCCGATGGTCTGTACAGTGACGAGGGCGCGACGTACGAGTGGACGATGACGATCGACGCCTCCGAGCTGCGGCCCATGGTCGCCACCCCGGGCGATCCGGGGAACGGTGTGGCGATCGATGAGCTCGAGGGCGACGTAGAAGTGGACATCGTGTATGCAGGCTCATGCACCGGTGGCAAATGGGACGACATCGAGATGGCAGCCCGCGTTGTGCGGCAAGCGCTGCGCGACGGGCGTCGGGTTCCGGAGCGAGTCCAGGCCTGGCTGCAGTACGGGTCGCTCGAGGTCGAAAAGTTCGCGCGCGACCGGGGCTATCACGACCTGTTCGTGGAGGCTGGGATCGACGTGCTGCCACCCGGGTGCGGAGCGTGCATCAACGCCGGTCCGGGGGTGAGCTTCGATTCTGACACGGTGACGGTCAGCTCGATCAACCGGAACTTTCCCGGACGAAGCGGGCCGGGGCAGGTGTATCTGGCGAGCCCCTACACGGTGCTGGCGTCAGCGTTCGCCGGGAAGATCGTGCCTTTCGAGGAGAAATAGGCTGCGGCGACCGGCTACACCTCGATCTTGTCGAGGTCCAGCTTCTCCCAGTCCACGTCTTTCACGGCATCCTCCCCGGCGGGAAGCTCCGCCGGGCCGGCGCCGAGCTTCGACCGCTCCTTCTTCCTGCCGCGCAGGCGTCCCCCGAGCCAGCCGAGTAGCATTCCGGCGGCCAGGGGCACGAGCAGGAGGAGGGCGATGCTCGTGGTTACCGTGGTGAAGAACAGGTTAATTGTGACCGGATCCAGGTTCAGGAACGCGAAGAACACGACGGCCACCACCACGATCAGCAGGAACAACTGCTGCATCGAGAGAGCGATCTTCTTGAGGTCGGCCATGGGTCCCTCCTTCAGCGGTCTGCCCGCCCACGCGTGACGCTCAGCGCGCACCGCGCAGGGCGGTCATGGTGCGTTCCGCCGCCCACCGCCGAACGACGGGCTTCCACGCCCAACCGAAAGCGGCAGCGATCGGTCCCGGTCGCAGCTCCGACAACACCCGGTCCGCTTCGGCATCGACCAGATCCTTCAGACGGGCTCGGCCCGCGGCGGGAATCGAATCGAAACCCGGGTCGATCTTCTCGACCCGGTAATCAGCTTTGTCACCCGGATCGTACGAAATTACGTCAGACAGAGTTTCCTCGATGACCCGGCGGGCGTCCCGCCGGCCCGCCCGGAAGTCGTTCGCACGCCACTCCCGGTTGAAAAAGCCGCCGAAGTGGCCCAGGAAGTCGCCCGACAGCGACTCACTGGTCTCCGGCGCGACGAGGTAGAGAGGCAGAACGTCCTTGTCCTGCAGCCCCCCCGCGGCCTCGAGCACGAAGATCAGCTTAGCCAGACGGGCACGGCCGGCGCGCGAATCGATGCGCGATAGGGTCCCGGAGTAAGCCGGATCGATCTCTATGCGCTCGAGCTGCGAGTCGAGATAGTCCACGACCGGGTCATCTGCGCCCTCGATGTCGCCGCCGTCCGCGGCCACCTGGATCTCGGCGACGTGCTCCGCCAGCTCGCCGATATACCGACCAAGAGCCAGGGCCTGCGGATCGGTCAATTCCGGAGCGAGCTCGGGTAGCCGCTTCACGAGAGCCTGGAGAATCTCGAGACGCGAGTTGATCCGGTTGGCCACCATCCAATCCCGGGCCGCGCCCTGCCCGAGAACCGCGCGCGCAAGAACTGAAGCCATGCCCGTGAGCGTGCCGGGCGGACCGTCCGAACCGAGAGTACCCGGGCCCGAGCTCTCGAGGCCCGGCTCTACGAACAGGTAGCGCCGATCGTCGCTCCGGTGGCCAGGCTCGAGCTCGACCAGGTCGCGGGCGAGCCCGAGGGGAGCGTTGTCGAACAGCCCTCCGTCGAGGTACCACATGTCGACCTTGCCGTCGGGTCCGACATGGAGCCGCGCTCCCGGGTAGTCGGCCTTGCGTCGTCCGATCCGGCGAGGCGGGAAGGCGAATGGAAAGCTCGCGGAAGCGACTGCGGCATCTGCGACCTCTCCCCATACAGGATCTCCGGCCCGGCTCTTCGTCGTCAGATCGAATCGGATGTTGTCGGTGTGAACGCGCGAACCGAACGACCGCTCGGGCTCATTCAGAAAACGGTACCGGTGGTCGTAAGGTACACCGTACAGATTGGCGAGAGTGAAGCCCAGGCGTACAGACTTGCCTGCCGCCTTCGAGGCCTCATCGTCGGAAGCCGCGTCCGAATCGACGAGGGTTCGCGTTAGCTCGTCGAGAACCGAGATGTCGAGCCAGCCCTCCCGCTCCGGCCGAGCCGGGTTCAGGAGAACGGAGGCATCCGCGCCGTCGACCCACGCCCGCTCGATCCACGGTAGCAAGTGCCGGTTCACTGTCAGGCAACGTGCGGCGAGGGCTGCGTTCAGCGCACCTGCGGAGGCACCCGTGATCACGTCGATCACGACCGTCTCCCTTTGACGATTAGTCTCGACGGCTCTGATGATCTCCGTCACCGCTCCGCCGATATATGAGCCGAGCGACGCGCCGCCACCCAGCACCAGTGCGATCCGTGTCATAAGCCTTCCAATCAGCTACCTGTCAGGGTTGATTCCGGGGAGCCAAAGTGCTCCCCGCTTGAGTTGAAAGCAAGATTCGAGATCGAGAATCGGACGGTGGGGAACACTGGGAGGGGGTGTGGCGTTTCAATCATTCGGACGACTGAAGATGGCCGTCTGACGTGTTTCGAGCCGATACGGTATGAGCCTCGCCGTCACGTGCCGGAGCCGTCAGGCGGTCTTTTTTTCAGGGCAGCGCTACCTCTATTTCCAGCAGGCTGCCGGCGTCCTGGCCGGTTCCGTCAACCCACAAGGACCAGTGCAGGTGCGGCCCCGTCACGCGGCCCGTCGCTCCGACGCGACCGATGAGGTCTCCGGTCTCGACCATCTCCCCGTCGGACACCAGAATCTCGGACAGATGGAAGTACCCTGTATAGACCCCGAGGCCGTGGTCCAGGAAGCCGCCGTTTCCCGCGAAGTAGAAGTCGCCTGTCAGCACGATACGACCGCGTCCGGCGGCATGAACGGGCGCACCGACCGGGCCCCGCAGATCGAGTCCGGTGTGGCGGCTCTGCATTTCTCCGTTGAACACACGCTCCTGGCCGAACTCGGCGGTCACGTCGAAGGGCCTGGGTAGAGCGAAGGGGCCGTCGAGTAGCCACTCGGGCGAAGCGGAATCCAGCACCGCGCGGAACTGCTTCCGGTCCCGGGCGATCCGATCCTGTACCTCGGGGGGCGGAGAGGAGAATCTGGGTGCGACGCTCAGGGAAGTCTGCTCCCATACCCTGGGCGCGACTTCGATGTCAACCTGTTGCTGATACACCGATCCGTCGCCGAACCGAAAGTCGAGCTCGAGTCGAAGAGAGCCGCTCGTGCCGATTGGCACGGCTGCGAAGCCGAGCCAGGTGCGCCTGGCTCGGCCGAACCGGACGACGCCGTCCGCGAAGTGGCCCGCGACAGCTTCAGGCTCGAGTCCGCCACGGGGTTGCATCACCCTGAAGACGATCGCCGATCCCTCGATCGGCTGGACGGGCGTCCAGGCGATGCCAAACGGGAGAATCGACCGCGGTCTCTGTCGTGTTGCCTCGGACCGGATCAGGGCGACGAGAGAATCGAGATTGAGTCCCGGCGGGGCTACGGAGTCCGCCGCGTCGGGAATCGGGGCGTCTGCGGTCGCTTCGATCGCGGGGTCCATGACCGGTGCGGACGTTACCTCTTCGGAGGTGCCACCGGCCTGTCCGGCGACCGGCCCGGCCGTGCTGGCGCAGCCGCCCAGCGCGAGGGCGAGGAGCGAAAAGGGGAGGGCCCCTCGAAGCCTGTCGGTGCATCGGTTACGAGTCACAACGCGCAGGATGAGCCCGCGCCGTCGCGTGGGCAAGCGGTGCCTCTCCACGGGCCCTTGCCGCGCCGGAGAGCCGCGCCAGAACGGGCAACTTGCTTGCTCGCCCGGGTTTCCTCAGGTACCTTTTTTCACTTGGTCAAGCCTGCGAATCTGCAGCGCGAGTCTCCGCCACTCGTTCAAGGGTCGACACAGCATGCATGTGTTCGAGAAGTGCGCGAACTACACCATCACCCGGGACCTGCGGGCGGCGGGGTTGTATCCGTACTTCCAGAGGATCGAGTCTTCGGCCGACACCGAGGTCGTCATCGGCGGCCACCGGAAGGTCATGGTGGGTTCCAACAACTACATGGGGCTCACTCACGATCCCAGGATCATCGAGGCCGCCAAGGCGGCTCTCGACAAGTACGGCAGCGGCTGCACGGGAAGCCGGTTCCTCAATGGGAACCTCGACCTGCACGACCAGTTGGAAGAGGATCTGGCCGATTTCGTAAACAAGGAAGCGGCACTCGTCTTCAGCACGGGCTACCAGACAAACCTCGGTACCATCGGGGCCCTGATAGCGCGCAACGATACGGTCTTCCTGGACAAGCTGGACCACGCGTGCATACTGGACGGCGCGCGTCTCGGGTACGGAGACATCCAGCGGTTCCGGCACGCCGACTTCGACCATCTCGAGCGACTGCTCGAGGCGGCGAAGGTCGACCGGGGCAAGATGGTCGTCGTGGACGGCGTGTACAGCATGGAGGGCGACATCGCCGACCTTCCCAACCTGGTCCCGCTGGCGAAGAAATACTCGGCGGCCATAATGGTGGATGACGCTCACTCCCTGGGCGTTCTCGGGCCGCACGGCGCGGGCACCGCGGCCCACTTCGGCCTGACCGACGAGGTGGACCTCATCACCGGTACGTTCAGCAAGTCGCTCGCCTCGATAGGTGGCTTCGTCGCAGGGGATGCCGTGGTGATCGACTACCTGCAAAACAACGCGCGGGCGCTGATCTTCAGCGCCAGCATGCCGCCCGCGTCCGTCGCGACCGTCATCAAGGCCCTGGAGATCATCCGTACCGAGCCGGAGCGGCAGGAACGGCTGTGGGCCAATACGCGCCGGATGATGAAGGAGCTTACGATTCTGGGCTTCGATATCGGGCGCACGGAAACGCCCGTCATACCGATTCTCATCGGTCCGGTGGAGCAGACGTTCCTGATCTGGCGGGAACTGTTCGACGCCGGGGTCTTCACGAACCCGGTGGCGCCACCGGCTGTCCCCGAGGGCAGGTGCTGCCTGCGCACCAGCTACATGGCGACGCACACCGACGATCAACTCGACTTCGTGCTCGAGCAGCTCGGGCGGGTCGGCAAGAAGTACGGGGTCCTCGGGCACGGGATCGAGGTGGCGTGACGGGGTCGCTGGACGTACAGGTCATTCCGGCGGACGGCAAGAAGGAGTTCCGCCGGTTTCTCGACCTGCCGTATCGCATCTACGAGGGAGACCCGAACTGGGTCGCGCCCCTGCTCCGCGACATGAAGGTCATGTTCGACCGGGGGAAGCATCCTTTCCACAAGCACTCCGAGGTCCAGCCGTACATTGCCACACGAGGCGGCGAGACGGTCGGGCGAATCGTCGCGATCCACAATCGGAACCACGTCGCCTACCACGACGAGCCCGTGGGGTTTTTCGGGTTCTTCGAGTGCGTGGACGAGCAGAAAGTGGCGAACGCGCTCCTGGCCACCGCATCTGATTGGCTGCGAGATCGCGGTCTCGAGGTGATAAGGGGCCCGGCCAATTTCTCCACGAACGAGAGCGCCGCGCTGCTGATCGAGGGGTTCGATCGTCCACCGACCATCATGATGCCGTACAACCCCGACTACTACGAGGACCTGATCGAGAATGCGGGGTTCCACGCCGCCATGGGCATGGTCGCTTACTACCTGGACAACAATATTCCGCCGGACTTCCTGCTCAAGCGAGAGGAACGGCTCTCGAAGAGACTTAACGTGTCCCTTCGCACATTGCGCAAGGAAGACTTCGCGGCCGAGCTCGAACGCGTCTTGTACGTGTACAACAAGGCGTGGGAAAAGAACTGGGGCTTCGTTCCGATGACGGATGACGAGATCCGGTTCATGGCCCACGAGCTCAAGATAGCCGTGATGAAGGACCCCGAGCAGGTCATCTTCGCGGAGAACGAGGACGGGGAGCCCATCGGCTTCGCCCTGTGGCTGAAGGACTACAACCAGGCCCTGATCAAGGCGCGTGGTCGCTTGTTTCCGTTTGGTCTTCTGAAAGTTCTGCACCGGGCGAAGAGCATCGACATGTGCCGGGTGCTGACGCTGGGGCTTGTGCCGGAATACCGACACAAGGGGATCGACAACCTCCTGTACCTGCGGATCTTCCGTGAGGGCAGCGCGAAGGGCATAGTCGCCGGGGAATTCGGGTGGATCCTCGAGCACAACTACCCGATGCGAAAGCCACTGGAGAAACTGGGCTCGACGGCGTACAAGCGATTCCGCATGTACGATAGGGAACTCTGAGTCCGGTGTCCGGCACTCCCCACACCGTTCTGCTCACCGGGGCTACGGGCTTTCTGGGTAGCCACGTGGCCGAGGCACTCCTCGTGGAAGGGTGGGCCGTTCGGTGCACCGTGCGGAAGACCAGCAATCTCCGCTGGATCGAGTCTCTCCCTGTGGACCGCGTGACGGCAGACGTGAGGTCTCCCGGCCAGCTCGCCGCGGCGCTCGATGGCGTGGATATCGTCGTACACTCGGCGGGTCTGACCCGCGCGAAGTCGGATGCCGACTACTTCGCGGTGAACGCCGAAGGCACGCAGGCGCTGGCGCTCGGGGCCGTTGACGCCGGAGTGCGCCGCTTCGTCCTCGTGAGCAGCCTGGCGGCGCGCGGCCCGGACCGTCGGGCCAGCGACCGCGGCCCCGCCGGTGATCGGCCGACGAGCGCATACGGCGAGAGCAAGCTGGCCGGCGAACGCCGCCTGTTCCAGGTGCTCTCGGAGCAGACCGGGGCGATGCAGGGTGTGATCCTGCGGCCCGGAGGGATCTACGGTCCGAGAGACGAGGACTCGCTGAACCTGTTCAAGGTGGCGAAGACCGGCATGCTGCCGGTGCCGACCAGCAAGGGTCGGCTGCAGCCGGTGTACGTGAAGGACGTGGCAGATGCGGTCATTCGTGCCGTGGCCCGTCCGGAAGTGGATCTGAAGCCGATCCCCATCGTAGGTCCCGAGATCGTGAGCTGGGCCGACATGGGCGAGGCGCTGGGCAACGCCGTAGGGAAGCCCGTCCGCCTGGTGAAGATTCCGAACGCGATCTGGCAGGTTGGTGGGACCGTGGCGGAGGCCGCGGCGCGACTCGTCGGGATGCCCCCGCAATTCGATCGCCGTACGGCGGACGACCTCTCGCGATTGGACTGGACGGCCGATCCGCGGGAAGCCGAATCGTCACTCGGGTGGCGGGCCACCACGCATCTGCGGGAGGCGATGGAGGAGACCGGTCGCTGGTACCGTGAACACGGATGGCTCAAGTGATCAAGGGATTCAGGGCCGAAACGGAGATGCGCAGCCGCGGGCCACTCGCCGTCGATTACCTCACGATGGCGTACCTGGCGGCGACGGGTGTTGTTGCCCTGACGAGCATCACGGGCTTCGGTGCTGGGATCGCCCTGGTGCACCTGGCCGCCATGGGGCTCATCTGGTGGATGGCGTCGTTCACGCTCCCGACGAACGGACTCGTGCTGTTCTTCCGGCTGTTCTATCCAGTCGCGCTTACACCACTGCTGTACCTGGAGCTGGCGCCACTGAATCAGCTCCACGTGACAGGCTACTTCGATCCCACCGTGATGATGTGGGAGGAACTGCTGTTCGGGACACAGCTGGCGACGGTGTTCAGCGAATGGTACGGCCGCTTGTGGTTCTCCGAGATGCTGCACCTCGGGTATTTGTCGTACTACCTCATCGTGCCGGGAGCGGCCGTGGCCGCATTTCTGCTGAAGGGGCCGAGAGCGTTGGAGCGGGCCTCGTTCACGATCGCCCTGGCCTTCTTCGTCTGCTATCTGTGCTTCTCGGTCTTCCCGGTGGCGGGTCCCCGCTACGAATTTCCGCAGATCGCCGGCGAGGCGTCGGACGGGAAGCTGTTTTTGCTCGTGCACACGATCCTCGAGTCCGGATCCTCCAAGGGCACAGCGTTCCCCTCCTCGCATGTGGCGGCCACCATGTCGGCATGGTTCGCCACCGGGCGTGAGAGCAAGCGGGTCTTCTGGATCATGGCGCCCTTCGCGGTGTCTCTAGCCCTCGGGACGGTATACGGGCGATTCCACTACGGGATCGACGCGATGGTCGGGCTGATGGTGGCGATGGCCGCTTACCTGGCTACGCCGTGGTTGATGCGGCGGCTGGAAGGCGACCCCACCACGGACTGACTCGACGTGCGGACCCCCCGAGAGTCCTGGAGGGACTTGAGGGATTCTGCGAGCGGTGTTGCGCGAGCAGACAACCGTGGAACTCCCCCATCAGTCCAAATACCGGCGATGATGAGAAACGAGGCGAATGTCTGACGCTCAGCTGATAGCGGCGGCCAGGAAGGGCGACCGCCGCGCGATGGCAGCCCTCTACTCGGCGCACAGTGGCCGCGTGTACTCCGTGGTTCGGAGGATGGTCGGTGACGACCACCTCGCGGAGGACGTGTCGCAGGACGCCTGGGTCCGAGCGTTTCAGAAGCTGCACCTGTTCCGGGGCGAGTCGTCATTCGGCACCTGGATGCATCGCCTGGCGGTGAACGCGGCCCTGAACCGGCTGCGACGACAAAGCAGGAGGCCCGACGTTGAGGCTGCTGCCGAACCGCGGTCTTCTCCACCGCCGACGGACGAGACGGTGCTGAATCAGAAAGTGTTGAGCCAGGCGCTGGACCAGTTGGCGCCGGGCTACAGGGAGGTCCTCGTACTGCACGACGTGGAAGGTCTGACGCACGAAGAGATCGCAGGTCGGATGGGGGTGGCCGTGGGGACGTCGAAGTCGCAGTTGCACAAAGCCCGGGCGCGCATGCGAAATCTGTTGGCGCCGGCCCGGAATAGAAACGAAGTGGGTAATCATGCCTGAGCACCTGAACAGAGAACGGATCTCGGCACTGCTCGACGACCCGCGGAGCGTACCTGGTGGGCTGGAGCACGTGGCCGACTGTGAAGAGTGCGCTCGCGAGTACGAGCAGATGAGCCGGATGCGGATGGCCTTGTCCGGACTGCCCGATCTCGAGCCGCCGGCGGGCGAGTGGGATCGCATCGAGGAGAAGCTGGGACTGGAACCCCTGCGAGTGGCGACGGTCCCACCGATCTGGCGTAAGGCGATGAGCTGGTCGCTGCAGGCCGCGGCCGTGGTGGCGTTGTTCGCTGCCGGGCTGATGGTGGGTCAGAGAATCGATACCGGATCGGACGGAGCACAGGGTCCGGCGACCGTAGCCGGTGCCCGGAATGGAAGCGTGGAGCCGCTGACGGAGGCGACCCCCACATCGCTGATGGCGATTGAGCCGGCCGAGGCATACCTGCGGTCGGTTGCAGACCTGCAGCAACTTCGAGACGGTGATTTCGAAGCGAACACATGGGAAGCCGGGCCCGCGGCGGTCGTGGAGAGAATCACACACCTCGATGCGGTGATCGATGCCTCGCGCGACGCGCTGCGCGAGGCTCCAGCGGATCCCGTGCTCAACAACTTCTTGTTCCAGCTGGTGGACGAGAGAGAAGACCTGGCCGGTCAGCTGGATCAGACCCTGCGCATGACCGCGGCCGAGTACTGAGAGAGCGTGGGGCGACGGAGCGGCCGGCGTTTGACGAAAGAGTGGATGAGAATCCGCATGGGGATATGAGATGGAGACGTTGCGACACAGCATGAGACGCCTGTCGGCGAGGATGGCCGTAGTTGCGACGGCGCTGATTCTGACGGCCGCGGGAACGAGCCGCCTGCCGGCGCAGGAGCCGGACGTCAACTGGGTCCAGGCAGAGAAAGCCCGCATCGGGGTCCTGCTGGAAGAACGGTGCGATGAGCTCGGTGGGGCCGATGAAGAGTGTGGTCAACCCCCCGTCGTGAGCTCGGTGGTCGTGAACGGTCCGGCCGATCTTGCTGGTGTGCAGGCAGGGGACACACTGCTGTCCGTGGACGGACTGGACGTCACGACGCTGGAGGGACGGGCGGCTCTGCTCGGACTGGAGGCCGGTGTGCCGGTGCAGCTTGGCCTGGCGCGGGCGTCCGGCCGAATGACGATCGGGGTCACGCCCGAAATGCGGCCCGCCGAACCGTGGATGAACGTGCGGACGACGTTCTTCGGTCCTCCGGAGGAGTTCGCAGGGCACGCGTCAGGAGGCGTGCGTGTGGTGCGGATCCCCTCCCTCCGAGCCCGACTGGATGAGGTCGAAGTTCGCTTGGAATCACTGAGTACGCACGGTAACGCGTTCGTTTTCTTCCATGAAGATGATGAGGGCAGCTTCAAGATCGAGATCGGAGACCCGGAGAAGGCACACGTAATCCTGCAGAGAATGCGGGAGCACGACGGAAGGTTGGCGCAGGCCCGGGTCGTGGCAGGCCAGCGGTCCGAAGCAGACGTGGCTCGAGACGAAGCGACAGCAGCGCGTGTGGAAGTGCGAGTGGACCTGCCACGCTACGTGTGGGAAAACGAAGAGCTAGCAAAGCGCCTCGTCAGGGTGCGGGATTCATCGTTTCGGTCAGCCCGGGTGCACCTTGATTCTCTGGTTCGCCTGCGCGCCGAGGTCCGGATGCTGGAAACCGATTCTCTCGGCCTGACCCTGTCCATGACGACGCGCACCGATCCCCGGGGAGAATGGGCCTACTACGTTGCGCGTCGCCCTGTTGCGGGCCAGTTACGGACGCTGCTTCTCAGCGACCTGAGAGTGGCCGGAGCGGAATTCCGGGAGCTCGGCGGAAGCCTGGCGGAGTACTTCGAAGGGGTGGACGAGGGCCTCCTGGTGCTGCGCGTGATTCGGGACACTCCGGCGGATCGGATGGGCCTGCGGGATGGGGATGTCGTGGTTGAGGTAGATGAGGTGAAGTGTAGAGATGTAATGACGTTACGTCGTGTGTTAGCCGACGCGGCACACGAAGGATCCGTGGAGGTAAAGTGGGTACGTAAAGGTAAAGATCACATGGGTAGGTTGGATACGCACTGAATCACCACACGTGCGGCGGCCGGGTTCAGTGGACCGTTGACCATGACCGTGCGCGCGCCGGCAACTCCCTCCCCACTGCAGGTCCTCCGCTTGTCGCCCCGGGTTCCCGCGCACACATTTCGCGCATGACGATACACACGCCGGTTGGGTACGACTTCGATTCACTGGCGGCCGAGTGCGCGGCCGCGTTCGATCGGTGGACGCCTGGTGCGAGCGAGTGGGACGAGGATCTGCTCAATGAGTGGGCGCGGCGCGCGTTCGCGTTGCAGTTCGCAGAGAACTCGACGTATGGCAAGTACTGCGAAACCCGAGGTGTGGAGCCCGGTGACGTGTTCGGGTGGAGGGACGTGCCACCGGTTCCGACGGCTGCTTTTCGTGCGGTGGACCTGATCGTCGGACCTTCGAACGGGGCGAAGCTCACGTTCCTGACGAGCGGGACGAGCCGTGGAACTTCGCGGAGGGGACGTCACCTGATCCGGGCTCCGGAGCTGTATCGCGCTTCGCTTCGGGCCGCGTTCCGTGCGTTCGTGCTCGAAGGTGAAGTCGCAGCAAACATAGTCACTTTACCACCATCCTTTACACATGATCCGACCTCGTCGCTGGGCTGGATGCTTGATGACGTTTGCGCGGGCTTCGCGAGTGAGCTCGGAGGCAGTGTTGTGACGGCGGACGGAGTCGACTGGGCAGCGCTGGACGCCGTGGTGGTGGACGCCGTCCGGCTGGACCTTCCGCTGTGCCTTCTGGGGACGACGCTCGGGTTCGCCGAATGGCTGGAGCGGCTGACGGACGGACGATCGGTCACCTCCGCGCTCCCAAGGGGATCCAAGCTGATGGATACCGGAGGCGTGAAGGCGCGGGCGGGCCTGGAGCGCGCCGCCGTACTGACAGGTCTGTGCGGCCAGCTGGGCCTCCGGCTCGAGGCGATCGTCAACGAGTTCGGGATGACCGAGCTGCTGTCGCAGCGCTACGGCCATGGCGATCCGGGAGTGCCGCTGCTGGGCCCGCCATGGCTGCGGTCGTGGGTGCTTGATCCCGTGACACTCGAGGAGCTACCGGACGGCGAGACCGGAATCCTGTGTCACTACGATCTGGCGAACCTGGGCAGCGTGTGCTCGGTGCTCACTGAAGACAGGGGCCGCATCGTCGGTGAGGGGATCGAATGGATCGGCCGCACGGAGGGAGCGCCGCCCCGTGGGTGCTCGCTGGCGACCGCGGAGGTTCTGGAGGCGCAGGCGCATGCTTGAAGCCTGGCACCTTCCGGGGCTTCCGGCGCCCGCCGGGTGGGTGGAGGGGCGCACGCATGCCGGGCGCGCCTTCCGGGCCCCGTCCCTGTCAGGCACGGAGGCCGGGATCGTGGCTGCGTACGTCAGGGAGGGAGCGCTCGAAGCGCGGGCTCATCGGGCGACCACAGACGTGATCCGTGCGATCGGGGCCGCCGCCGCGCGGCTCACGGCCGAGGGACGCGCGGGCATTGCCACGAGGGAGCTCCTTCACGTCGAGCTCGGGTGGGACGACCGCCTGATACGTGACACCCTGGACGGGATGGCCCGGACGTGGACGACCGATGCACTCGTGGGACTGCTCGACTCGGAGCTGGGCGGCCCCGCGGTCCTCGACGGCTTCGTGCGTGATGAGGGATGGGAAGGTCCGGGCGTCCGGCGGCGTAAAGCCCTCGGCCCGCCCGTGGTGCTGCCAGTACTTGCCGGCTCCGTACCCGGTGTAGCGTTCACGGCCACGGTCCGTGCTCTTCTGGCGCGATCGGGTGTTCTGTGCAAGCTGCCCGAGGCCGAGCCTGGACTGCTTCCGATGTTCGCTCGTCTGCTGGCCGAAGAAGATCCACCGCTGGGTCGCTCAGTCGCGGCGACGTGGTGGCCCGGGTCACACTTCCCGGCGGCGTGGCGCGAGTGGACGAAATGGGCCGGGAAGGTCGTGGTGTATGGCGGTGCCGCGGCCGTGGAGGCTGTGCGGGGCGCGCTGCCGGCGCATACAGATCTGATCTTGTACGGCCCCCGGACCGGCGTCGCCGTCTTGTTGCCGGACACTCCACAGGAGGAGGCGGCTGCGGCCCTCGCCCGGGACGTATGTGCCTACGATCAGCAGGGCTGCGTGTCGCCTCGCCTTGTGTACGTGGTTGATTCTCCCACCGGTCCGTTCGTAAGCCGTCTCGCCGGCGCGCTCGAGGAACGGACGCGAGATCATCCTCCCCCCGATCCGACGCCGGAAGAAGCCGTGGCGATCCGCTCAGCGCGTGCGACGTTCGAATTCGAAGGGTACGAGGACGGTCGATCGGCGGTCGAGGCGCCAGGCGAGTCCCTGGCATGGACGATCCTGGCCAGTGAGAGCCCGGCGGCCGAGACGGAATCGCTCCCTCGCGTGGTCTGGGTTCACCGGGTGCCGGACATCGAAACCCTGGAAGAGGTGCTGGGGCCCCTGGAGGGAAGGATCCAGACACTCGGATACTCCGGCGCGGACGGACTCCAGAAACTCGCCGCGCTCGCGACCCGTCTGGGTGTGGGCCGAATTGCGCCACTCGGTTCCGTGGCGTGGCCACCGCCCGATTGGCGGCACGAAGGCAGGCACCAGTTGCTGCCTCTCCTCAACTGGACGGACTTTGAGGCTCCGAACTAGGTTGCCCGTCGAAAAGACTGTAGTTCTTCGACAGCCTTCTGCACAGGCAGCGGGAACAGGACCATATCTGTTACTGACGCGAGGGGATTGGGCGTCAGATGGAATACTACACGGAGGTAGAGGACGATGGGGAGGTGGAGAGTGATGAAAGTGTGGAGTTATCGAGTCACAGCGATCGCGATCATGGTGGGCGCCACTGCGCCGCAGGTCGCGGCTCAGGCGAGCAACCCGGCGGACGGAGAAGGACTGGTCGTCGATTATCCCGTGTTCAACCCGGTGCAGCCCCCTGGCGGCTACGTCGCCGCGATCGAGGCGGGCACACGCACGGCGGATGGCCGACCAGGCCCCGACTACTGGCAGCAATGGGTAGACTACAACATCGATGTGAAGATCGAGCCGGAAACCGCCCTCGTGACGGCGAGTGAGACGATCACGATTCGAAACGAGACGCCACACGAGCGTCCGGTCATCGTCCTGCACCTGTACCAGAACGTGTTTGCGGAAGGCTCGCCACGCGGCCGAGGTACCACTATCACCGGCGGTATGACGCTTGACCGCGTCGCGGCCGGCGGCATGGACCTCGACGAGCTTCCGGCCCGGCGATTCTTCGGACAGCAGCAGCGCGGCCCGCAGGATCCTGGGTACCGTGTGAACGGTACGATCGCAGTGATTTCGCTTCCGGAGCCGCTCGCTCCCGGCGGTGTGGTCGAGCTCGAGGTGGACTGGTCGTTCGTCGTCGCCGGAAGCGGCGGCTTCCGCATGGGCCACCTGAACAACGAGATCTTCCAGCTCGCCCAGTGGTATCCCCAGGTCGCGGTGTTCGACGACGTGTTCGGACAGGACCAGTCCCCCTACCTGGGCAGCGGCGAGTTTTACACGGACTACGGCAACTTCACGGTGGACGTCACGGTCCCCGAGGGATGGCTCGTCGTGGGCACCGGTATGCTGACGAACGCGGACGAGGTCCTGCGACCGGAGGCTGTGCAGATTCTCGAGTCCGCCGCCGCGCTGGACACGGTCGTTAAGGTAGTGAGCATCGAGGACAGGGAAGCCGGCAACGCGACGGCCCCGTCGGACGACGGTTGGCATACGTGGCGCCTCGAAGCGGAGATGGTACGCGACTTCGCGTTCGCCGCGGGCGGTACCTACGTGTGGCACGTCACCGGCGCCGAGACCGGGCACGAACGGGGCAGGGCGCTGATCCAGAACGTGTTCGATCCTGAGATGGACCACTGGGCCCCGGCAACCCTGTATGCCAAGCACGCCATCGAGTTCTTCTCTGACTACATCCTTCCGTATCCGTATCCGCAGGCTACGGCCGCCATGGGTCCGCCTGAGGTCAGTGGGATGGAATACCCGATGATCACGTTCATCACCCACCAGGCCAAGGATCGGGGGCTCAACGGCGTCATTACGCACGAGCTGAGCCACTTCTGGCTGCCGATGATCGTCGGTCCGACGGAGATGGCGTATCCGTGGATGGACGAAGGCCTCACGACGTACAACACGTCGCTTGCCATGGCCGACTATTACGATAATCCTGTCACGCGTCCGGGCGACGACCGGGGCTACCAGATGGTCGTCCAGATGGAGATGCAGGAGCCCATCATGGGTCACGCGGACTACGCCGAGCACATGTTCGGCCAGAACGTCGCCGCATACAGCAAGCCGGGGATGCTGCTCCACACCATTGGGCACATGATCGGCCAGGAGAAGTTCGACGCGTTCTATAAGGACTACGCGGCGACCTGGGCGTTCAAGCACCCGATGCCGTGGGACTTCTTCGCGATGATGTCGGAAGCCGCCGGCGCGGACCTCGACTGGTTCTGGCAGCCCTGGTTCTTTGGCGAGGCGACGCTGGATCAGGCGCTGGACGAAGTCCTGCCTGGCGCCGGTTCCGCCGACATCACCGTGTCGAACCTGTCCGGCGGCGTCATGCCCGTGGAGCTGAGGCGCGAGTACGCCGATGGTTCGTCCGAAACGGTGGTGTGGCCAGCGTCGGTGTGGGCCGGTACTCGGACCGCAACTGATTCGGTGGCCACCTCGGGCGACCTGCAGAAAGTCACGATCGATCCGGACGGCTACTATCCGGATCTCGATCGATCGAACAACGAGTGGGAGGCGGTCGACGGCTGATCCGCGTCTCGCGCAGCCCGGCTAGGTGATGGCAGGCAACACGCGCGACGAAGAGGTCTGGCAGAGCTATCAGGAGTACTTCCGGGCGGCGCCCGAGATCGTTTTTGAGTGGAACGACAGG
>JAUVTH010000279.1 GCA_030601615.1 Gemmatimonadota bacterium | reverse complement strand
GCTGCCTCCTCAGCCTCGGCAGCCACTTCCTCGACGGCCTCGTCCGCTACCTCCTCAGCCTCGGCCACAACTTCCTC
Source organism: Gemmatimonadota bacterium (assembly GCA_030601615.1). Taxonomy (GTDB): domain Bacteria; phylum Gemmatimonadota; class Gemmatimonadetes; order Palauibacterales; family Palauibacteraceae; genus Benthicola. The sequence goes on along the minus strand of JAUVTH010000279.1, from coordinate 2,804 downwards.
GACGGCCTCAGCAGCGGCAGCGTCGGCCTCAGCAGCAGCGGCCTTAGCCTCTTTCTCGGCCTTCTTTTCAGCTTCTTTCGCCGCCTGTTCGGCCACCTGGCGCGCCGCCGCGACCTCTACGGCGCGGAGCTTCTGCGCCACGGCCGCCACGGCCGCCCGCGTCGACGTCTTCTGCTCGCCAGCCGGAGGACCTAGCGTGACGACCGTCTCTTCGAGAGAGTCAGCCGTCTCGCCCGCCTGGAATTTCTGCCATACCCCGGTCTTCCGGAAAATCGAAATCACGGTGTCGGTGGGCTGGGCCCCCTCGTACAGCCAGTTCAGGGAAGCCGCGGCATCCAGCCGAACGATGGATGGCTGCGTGCGGGGATTGTAGATCCCGAGCGTCTCGATCGCGGGGCCGTCACGCTGCTCGTTCACATCGGTCACGACGATGCGGAACGATACCTGCCTCTTCCGGCCCGTGCGCTGCAGTCGAATGCTTGTCGCCACTGAATCTCTTCCTCTTGTTACGTCCAGTCAGTCATGGGTCGCGGCCTCACGGAGGTCCGTTGACCCTTCATTGAAGCAGCGAGTCCAGCTTCCCGCTGGCCGCGAGGCGCGGTGCGAGCTTACCCATCTGCTTCATCATCTTTCGCATTTCCTTGAACTGCTTCAGCAGCCGGTTCACTTCGCTGACCGGCCTCCCGGATCCCCTGGCCACCCGCGCGCGGCGCGAGCCATTCATGATCTCCGGTTTCCTGCGCTCCGCCATCGTCATGGAGAGGATGATCGCCTCCATGCGCCTGATACGGCGGGGATCCACGTCCACCCCTTCCAGCATTTTCGGCTTCACGCCGGGTATCATCTTCAGCAGGCCTTCGAGCGGACCCATCTTCTGGATCTGCTTCATCGCCTGGAGAAAGTCCTCCAGGTCGAATTCGCCTTTCCCGAGGACCTTCTGTTCCAGGTTCTTGCCGACTTCCAGATCGAGCGTCTGCTGGGCCTTCTCCACGAGGCCCACGATGTCTCCCATCTGGAGGATCCGGCCCGCCATGCGCTCGGGCTCGAACGCCGTTAGATCCTCGAGCCGCTCGCCGACGCCGACGAACTTCACCGGCACTCCGAGCACCCCATAGATCGACAGCGCGGCACCGCCTCGCGCATCGCCGTCCATCTTCGTGAGAATCACGCCCGTGATCCCCACGGTATCGTGGAAGCCCTCCGCGATGCGGACCGCCTCCTGACCCGTCATCCCATCCGCAACGAGCAGAATCTCCTGCGGCGCGATTTCCGCCTTCAGCCGCTTGAGCTCGTCCATCAGCTCGGCATCCGCCTGCAGACGACCCGCCGTGTCCATGATCACGTGCGTTGCACCGGCCCTGCGGGCGGCGTCCAGCGCTCTCGCGGCGAGCGCGACCACATCCATCTCCCCTGGCTCGTGAACGACCGGCACGTCAATCGACTCGGCCAGCGTAACGAGCTGCTCACCCGCGGCGGGCCGGTACGGATCGCACGCAACGAGTGTCGGTCTCCGGCCAAGCCGATCGAAGCGCCTCGCCAGTTTGCCGGCGGTGGTCGTCTTTCCCGATCCCTGCAGCCCGACGAGCATGATCACCGACGGCGGCACCGCTGCCTCGGCAAGCCCACACCCGGCGTTCGCTCCGCCCAGGACCTCGATCAGCTCGTCATGCACGATCTTGACGACCTGGTCCGCCGGGCGAACCGAATCCAGCACCTTTTCCCCTAGCGCTCGCTCTTCGACACGCTTCAGGAAATCCCGGGCGACGTGGAAATTCACGTCGGCCTCGAGCAGCGCGCGGCGCACCTCGCGCAGCCCCTCTCTGAGCATGGGCGGCGTGATAACGCCCCGCCCCTTCAGGCGGCGAAATACGTCATCGAGTCGATCGCCGAGCTGCTCGAACATCCCGTCCCGGTCCCTGCCCCGGCTGTGCCTGCCACGGGGCCGTCCGGGGCCCTTTCAATAGAAAAGACGCGACGCCGTGACTCGGTTCGCGTCTACCGGCGCCGGCCCGCCCGGACCAGCCCGAAAACAAGAGCCCTAGAGTATAGCGAAAGCGGCTGGATCGGGCAATCCGGGTGGACGAGAATCACCGCGAAGCTGAGGGGCTTTCCCCCGGCCGCGTGAGGCCTATTATCATCGGCCCGGTCTGGACTCGTGGCTCCGACCGGTCAACCTGGAACAGGAGCAAACCCATGCGACTCCGCATTACCGTCGCCGCGTTGTTCATACTGGCATTGTCGGCGGCGCCCGTCTCGGCTCAGGTCGGGATCACAGCCGGTGGTATTTACTCGGACGCCAGCGTCAAGCTGGACGGGTCCGACCTGAGCACAGAAAGCCGCACTGGCTTCCAGGTCGGTGTCTCGTACGCTACGGGCGGCATCTTCGGAATCATCGTCGGCGGCTACTATTCGGAGAAGGGCTTCGACGTGGCGAGTTCCACGGACCGCGTGCGCCTGTCGTACATCGAGGTCCCGGTGATGGGAGTCGTGCGACTTCCGATCCTCGAGCGGGTGATCGGCCCCCGGCTGTATGGCGGCATCAACGGCGGGTTCGAGGTGAGCTGCAACACGGACGGGCTTCTGTTCAGCGACCTGTGCGACAATACGAACTCGTTCGACTTCGGTCTCAAGGGAGGCCTCGGCCTCCAGGTCCTGTTCTTCGGGCTCGACCTGTCCTACACTTACGGACTGACCGACGTGGCGAAGGACGAGAATCTGGAGATCAAGAACCAGGCGTGGGCACTCGCGCTCATCATCGGGGTCGGCTGATTCTGGGATGGGGGCGGGGCCGCGGCCTCGCCCCT
>JAUVTH010000137.1 GCA_030601615.1 Gemmatimonadota bacterium | reverse complement strand
CAACCGGTGAGGGGGCGCTGAAGCTCGCCACCGAGAAGCGGCGCTACGACCTCATCATCTCCAGTCTCAACATCGGCGACATGACCGTCCTGGAGCTAGCCGAGAAGGTCAGAGAGGCCGGCCTGGACATGCCGGTCATCCTCCTGGCCTACGACGCGCGTGAGCTCAAGGACTTCGTGGCGAACAACGACGTTTCCGGACTGGAGCGGATCTTCCTGTGGCAGGGAGACGTCAAGATCCTGTTGGCGATCGTGAAGTACATCGAGGACCGCAGGAACCTCCCTCACGACACCGGCGAGGCCGGCGTCCCCGCGATCATCGTGGTGGAGGACAAACCCCGGTACTACTCCTCCTTCCTTCCCGTGATCTACAGCGAGCTGATGCTGCACGCCCACAACCTCATGCCGGAGGGCCTGAACCGGGCGCACAAGCTGATGCGGATCCGGGCCAGACCCAAGATCCTCCTGTGCCAGACCTACGAGGAGGCGTGGGGATTCATAAGCGAGCACCCCGACGAGATCCTGGGCGTCATTTCGGATATCGAGTTCCCTCGGGACGGTGTGCTGGACCCGCTCGCGGGGGTCGAGCTGGCGCGCCAGGTCAGGGCCCTGCGCAATGACATCCCGATCATGCTGCAGTCGGGCAGGCCGGAGAACGAGGATCTCGCTCGCCAGACGGGGGCCTCGTTCCTCCTCAAGAACTCGCCGGTGCTCCTGCACCAGCTGCGCGAGTTCATGGCGGATGGGTTCGGGTTCGGTGACTTCGTGTTCCGGCTCAGAGACCATACGGAAGTGGACCGGGCCACGGACCTGCAGACCCTGATCGAGAAGCTGTGGACGGTTCCCGCGGAGAGCATTGCCTACCACGCCGAGGGTAACCACTTCTCCCGCTGGCTGAAGACGCGCACGGAATTCGCTCTGGCGGAGAGCCTCCGGCCCTGGAAGCTGTCCGATTTCGACGGCGTAGAGGAACTGCGCCACTACCTGATTCGCTCGATCGAGGTGTACCGCCGCGAGCAGAATCGGGGAGTGGTGGTGGACTTCGAGCGGGATCGTTTCGATGGGAGCGTGCCGTTCACACGGATCGGATCGGGCTCGATGGGAGGCAAGGCCCGGGGTCTCGCGTTCGTCAACTATCTGCTCAAGGACGCCTACGCGTTCTCGCAGTTCCCGGGCGTGCGCATCAGCGTTCCCCCGTCGAACGTGCTGGGGACGGACGTGTTCGACGACTTCCTGGACCGGAACGGGCTGCGCGACTTCGCCATCGAGTGCGAGAACGACGGGGAGATCCTGACACGCTTCCTCGCGGGCCGCTTTCCCTCGTCGGTGGAGCGGGACCTGGCCGTGTTCCTGAGACACATGAAGCGCCCCCTGGCGGTGCGCTCGTCCAGCCTGCTCGAGGACAACCAGTACCAGCCGTTCGCCGGCATTTATCAGACGTTCATGCTGCCGAACAATCACGGCGATCTCGACATTCGGCTCGCGCAGCTCATGGGCGCGATAGCGCGAGTGTACGCCTCCACCTTCTCCTTCCACGCGAAGGCCTATCTGGATGCCACTCCATACAGGCTGGAAGAGGAGAAGATGGCTGTGATCATCCAGGAGATGGTCGGCGCGCAGCACAACGGCGTCTTCTACCCCGACTTCGCGGGCGTGGCCCGGTCCCACAACTTCTATCCGCTGCCGCCGTTCACTTCCCAGGACGGCATTGCCGCAGTGGCGCTCGGCCTCGGTCGCACCGTGGTGGACGGTGAGCGGTGCCTTCGCTTCTGTCCCCGTTATCCGCGGCACGTGCTGCAGTTCTCCTCCGTAGAGGAGTTCCTGGACCATTCCCAGAGGGAGTTCTGGGCGCTCGACCTCGGCGACGACCCGGCGGGGATCCACGACCCGGAGGACAACCGCATGGTGCGGTTCGGACTGGACCGGGCTGAGCAGGACGGCACGTTGCAGGCAGTCGGATCGACGTTCTCTCCCGAGAACGACGCCGTGTACGATGGTTTGTCCCGCCCCGGCGTGCGGCTTGTGAGCTTCGCTCCCGTGCTGAAGCACCAGCACTTCCCCTTGGCGGAAGTCCTCGACTACCTGCTGGAGCTGGGTGAGCAGGGCACGAGCACCCCGGTGGAAATCGAGTTCGCCGTCAATCTCTCGGCACCTCCGGATGAGCCCAAGGACTTCGGCTTCCTGCAGATGCGGCCGCTCGCGGTGTCGCGGGAGTTCGAGGAGTTGAAGATCGGCGACCTGAATCGGGAGGAGCTGGTGGTCGAGAGCCCGAGCGTACTGGGGCACGGGAAGATCGACGACATTCGTGACGTCGTGTTCATCGACAAGCGCCGTTTCGAGCGCTCGATGAGTCACGAAGCGGCCAGCGCGGTGACCATGCTGAACGCCGAGCTCAAGGCGCAGGGCGTTCCCTATCTCCTCATAGGGGTCGGCCGCTGGGGCTCCACTGACCCCTGGCTCGGGATTCCCATCACCTGGGATCAGATAGCCGGAGTTCGGGTGATAGTGGAGGCCGGTTTCAAGGATCTGCGCGTCACCCCCTCCCAGGGAACGCACTTCTTCCAGAACCTGACGTCGAACAACATCGGGTATTTCACTGTGAATCAGGATGCCGGCGAGGGCTTCGTGGACTGGGACTGGCTCGCTGAGCAACACACGGTTTCGGAGAGTGGCAGCGTGCGGCACCTGAGACTGGATGAGCCGCTCGTGATCACCATGAACGGCAAGTCGAATCGAGGGGTGATCTACAAGCCCGGGCGGTGAGTCAGGGCAGTCCCAGCAGCTTGTGCACCTGCAGGCTCAGGCGCCAATGGGGGTGGGCGAGGCAGTACTCCGCGGCCAACTCGGTGTTGCGCTCCAACTCGGCGCCGTCCATCGGCTGCAAGTAGAAGTGTGAGAAGTCGAGCCGCTCGAAACGCTCAGGCTCGGCGCCTTCCTGGGGGTACACCAGTTTCAGCTCGTCGCCTTCGACTTGCACCAGCTCCGCGCCGGCCTTGGGGCTAACGCAGATCCAGTCCAGCCGGGCCGGGGCCGCGATCGTCCCGTTGGTCTCGACGGCGACCTCGAATCCCTTCTGCTGCAGGCCGCCGATCAGGGCGTCGTCCAGCTGGAGCAGCGGTTCGCCCCCGGTGCACACGACATACGGCCGCCCGTCTGATTCGCTCGGCCAGGTGCGGGCCACGACGCGGGCGAGATCGGCCGCCTCGGAGAACCGGCCGCCTCCGGGTCCGTCGGTGCCGAAGAAGTCGGTGTCGCAGAACCGGCAGACGGCGTCGGCGCGGTCCTCCTCGCGGCCCGTCCACAGATTGCACCCGGTGAAGCGGAGGAGCACGGCAGGGCGGCCGGCGTGGAATCCCTCCCCCTGAAGCGTGTAGTAAATGGTCTTGGCCTGATAGGTCATCGCCGCATCTCGGCGGGCCCGTGGTGGTACGGCACCGGATCCGGCAACCCCGCCTCCGCGAATCCCTCGAGCCGCAGGCGACAGGCATCGCATCGGCCGCAGGCTTCGCCCGTCGGCCACGGATCGTAGCAACTCACAGTGAGGCCGAAGTCCACCCCGAGCTCGAGACCCCTGCGGATGATCTCCCGCTTGGTCATGCCGATGAGCGGGGCGTGGACGGTGATCTGCAGGGAGCCTTCGACCCCCGCCTTGGTGGCGAGATTGGCCATCCGCTCGAAGGCCTCGATGTACTCGGGGCGGCAGTCGGGATAGCCGGAGTAGTCGAGCGCGTTGACGCCGATGAAGAGGTCGCCGGTTCCCAGCGTCTCGGCCCATGCCAGCGCCAGGGAGAGAAGTACCGTATTGCGAGCCGGCACGTAGGTGACCGGGATTCCGCGGCCGGGCTCCTTCCGGTCCTTGGGAACCGGAGTGTCGCCGGTCAGGGCGGATCCGCCGAACCGCGCCAGGTCCGCGTGGACTACGGCGTGGTCGGACACTCCGAGGGCCCCGGCTATGCGCCCGGCCGCCTCAAGCTCGACGGCGTGCCGCTGGCCGTACGCCACGCTGAGAGCATATACTTCGTAGCCCTCGGCCAGCGCCACGGCGAGCGTCGTGGTCGAGTCGAGTCCGCCGCTCAACAGCACGACGGCCCGCGGACGGGCATCAGACATCATACGCCGTAAGCTAAGCCGATGGACGAGTTGCCACGTACCGGTCCGCTACCGCGGCCCGAGAATCCGGACCAGGCGAGGGAGATACTCCGGCAGGAGGCATTTCCCGCGCCCGATGTCCAGCTGGTGACGCTCGACGCCACCGAGTTCACCGCCATCTGCCCCAGGACGGGTCAGCCGGACTTCGGGTCGGTCACCGTCGAGTACGTGCCGGCCGAACGATGCATCGAGTCCAAGGCCCTCAAGTACTACCTCTGGTCGTACCGCAACGAAGGCGCGTTCTGCGAGACGCTGGCCGAGCGGATCGCAGGTGACGTGGTCTACGCCGTCGAGCCCAAGTGGGTGCGGGTCCGGGTGAACCAGAACGTACGAGGCGGCATCGCCATCGTGGCGGTGGCGGAGCGAGGGGAGCGGAGCTAGTCGCAGCGCTCCGGCGTCACCCGGCCGCTCCCAACTTCCTGCGCAGCTGCTCCAGCATGTCGCTGGTCATGCTCTCGAGATCGTAAGAAGGCGACCAGCCCCATTCCTCGCGCGCTTCGGTGTCGTCGATCGAGTTGGGCCAGGAGTCCGCGATTCCCTGGCGCACCGGATCCACGGCGTAGGAGATCGTGAACTCGGGGATGTGCCTGGCGATCTCCGCGGCGACCTCCTCGGGCGTGAAGTTCATTGCCGCCACGTT
>JAUVTH010000019.1 GCA_030601615.1 Gemmatimonadota bacterium | reverse complement strand
GAAACGTCAACGACGATCACTTCCTCGCCCTCGCGCGTCCACAGGTCGATGCGGGCGGGGCCGCCGCCCGTACGCGGAGTCGGTACAGGGAGCCACTTGAGATCGGCGAACCCGATCGGATCCGCGTCCAGACCGAACCTGAATTGCTCCGGATCGGAAGGAACGATCCACCCGGTGCCGCTGAACGCGCTTTCGTCCGTTTCCAGGGCCTCGATCTCGACCGCGATCGTGTCCCGGAACGTGGCCGTGCCGTCGAACCGCCGAATGTCGAGCGTCTGGGTGACTACCGAGGCCGCGGTGGCCAACCCCGCCGCCTCGATACGGAAAGGCCGAAGCGGATCCACGATACGAAGCAGCGGGAAGCCGCCCGACAGTGAGTCCAGCCGGATCTCGCGCACGTATCTCCCCGGGCCTGTTCTGACCACGCGCCACAGCTTGTCGCCCCGGAGTCCCTGCTGGATCAACGAGTCCCGCTCCGCCCCCGACACGTCTTCGGCCCAGGGAGTGGTGAGGACCAGGGTCCCGCGTCGAATCTGCAAATCGGTCAGCAGCACCCGCGTCCGGCTTCCCCCTCGGAGGGAATCGGCGGAGGCCTGGTGGTCCGCCTCGGACTCCGGAGACGGCAGTTCGGACGGCTCATCACCGAACAGACGGTCGAAATTCCAGGTACGGTCCGGAGCCTGGATCAACGAGACTCGGGCGTGCTCCACTGTCACGTTGCGGAAACGGTACGTCCCCGTCAGGAAGCCTAGCGGGTTGTAGCTGACGCGCACGCTGTCGAGCTGAACGAATGGAGTTCCGTCCGATTCGACGATCTCGAAGTGGGCCAGGTGCGCCCGGGTGAGCAAGTTGCCACCGAGGATCGGCCCGACGCGCACGTCTCCGTTGACGACGTCTCCGAGCAGGTTCTCGATCTGCGTTGCAACTACCGCTCGTCCGACCACGGTCTGGCTGAGGAGGACGATGGCGCCAGCGGCCGTCAGGCTCGCCAGCCCCACGAACACGGACATGGACCTCCCCACCACCTTGACCGAGATCCACAGGGGTCGGGGCATGCCGAACGGGCCCCTTCGCGCTCTGCGAACCGACCTGGTCCTCCGCGGCTGGTCGTTCAACACTAGAACGCCTCACCGATGGAGAACTGGAGGCGAAGCCGTCGCCAGAACTCGGTCAGGGCCGACGGATCGTCCCACGTGAACGGGTCGTAAACCACGGGACGCGGCACCTCCTCGATCGATCCGTCGTCGAGCACTATGACGACCGGCTTCAACTTCGCTCCGGTCGGGTTGTAGCCCACGTCGAGTCGAAGCGGACCGACGGGACTGCGGAACCGTACGCCGGCGCCGGGCGTGGCCACCAGCGGTGTCCTGTCGTTGATCGTCTCCCAAACCTGGCCGAAGTCCACGAACGCGGCCACCGTCCACCGGTCGCCGGCCCGGAACCGGGCTTCGACGCTTCCCTCGAACACCGAGTTCCCGCCGAGCGGCCGTTCGTTGAAGTCTCCCGGAGGCAGATCCTGGGCACAGTCGTCGAAGCTGTCGTACCCGCTGCAGTCGTCCTCCTCGAGCACGAGAACGGTCGGACCCAGCAGGTTGAGCCCGAACCCGCGTACGCTCTGAGGTCCGCCGGCGAAAAAACGCTTCTGAGGGTGAACGATGGCTTCCGACGTCACGTTGCCATCGAACAAGCTGCCCTCGTACGGCAGGATCGCCCCCGTCCGCAAGTGCCAGCCCAACACGATCTCCTCGGACGCTTTCCCGAAGATGGCCCCGTCGATCGTTCCCCGCGTATACTGATAGTCCGAGAACGTGAGGTCTCCCGCCTGCTCGAGCTCGACCGCAAGGTACCAGCCCCGCGTGGCCGCGAACGGATTGTCCGTACGGTCGTAAGTCCACAGAGTGGTGATCGGAGACAGCCAGTTGGCCTCGGTCAGGACCTCGATGTCCTCGGGATCGCACACTCCGAAGGCGACGCAGAAGTAGATGTCAGCCGATTCCTCGGCGAACGACGTAAGCGCCGGCTGGTAGCCCAGCGTGAGCTGCATGGCACGCTGCAGCCGACGGCTGAACCAGACCTGACCACCGACGGCGTTCCGCACGTATAAATCGGGAACCGTCTCCCTCTCTCCGAATACGCTCGCGCGCAGGTTATTGCGCCCGTCCGAGAAAACGGGCTGCTCGAAGCCCAACTCCAGCAGGTAGTTGAGCTCCTGGTACACCTCGCTCGTGCTCACGTCCGAGCACGGAAACTGACCCTGGAGCTGTTTGGCGAGCACATTCGATATGCGGCCCGTCAAGCGGAGGATGCGGGCGTCGCCGAGGAAGTTGCGGTAGACCAGGCTCGCCTGCGCCTGGACGCATTCGTCCGTCTGGAGCCCGAACCCCGTCTGCAGCGACCGCTTCGGCGCAGGCGCGACTTCCACCCGGAGGTCGATCAGCGTATCCGTATCCGACCGCCGTTCGGACGCGATGTTGGCCCAGCGAAGAGCCTCGAGGTTGTACAGGCTTCGCTGACTCTCGACGATCTGATCCTCGCGAAACCAGTCGCCGCTCCGGAAACGCAGCAATTCCACCACGACAGCATCGCCCACCTCGCCGGAGCCCACGACACGCACGTCTCCCACACGCACACGCGGACCCGGCTCCACCCTCAGCGTGACGTCTGCCTCGGCCGTCTCGCTCGGGATGAAGTACTCGCGCAGGACCTGGGCGTGCACGTAGCCCTCTTTGCGGAGGCGCTCCGCCAGTCGCCGCTCCCCCTCGCTCAGCGCGACCAGGTCCAGGGGATCGCCCACGGCCAGGCGCAGGTCCTTGCCGATCTGCGCCGAGTCGAGAAGCGTCTCGCCCCCGACGACCGAGAGGGCCCTGATTCGTGTCGGCTCTCCTTCCTGGACGTCGAACTGGATCCTGACCTTGGCACCCTCCCGCACCACGGTCGTGTCAACCATCGCCATGCGGTAACCGCGCTGCCTGTAGAACAGCTTCAGCCGCAGCAGATCGAGCGGGAGCTCTCCATCGTCGAGGTATTCCCGGATGTGAGCCACACCCCAGTCGGTCAGCGGGCACAGGGGCAGGGGAAAAACAAACAGGAAGGTGCGACAGCGAGTCGCCTCCGTCAGGATGGCGCTCTGGAGATCGCTCTCGGAGAACGCCTCGTTGCCTGCGAAGGTGATCTCGACGACCTCCGGGTCGGCAAACGTCTGGCCCACGGCGCGACTCGAGCCCACCACCAGAAGGGCGACGACCACGGCGATCACGCGCCACGTCGGCCGGAAAGGGCTCACGAGCCGCTGTATCTCCTCTTGGTCGACCCGGGTCCTGCCGCACGTGAGCGATCTGGAGTCACTTCCGCACGCCCTCCTTCGTATCGCCTCCGAGGCGCCTCAGGAGCCACAGACCGACCACCATCAGCCCGATGCTGATGACCTGCGCCAGAGAGAGCGCGCCGAAGAACCGGTCGTCCTTGGCGCGAAAGAACTCGATCACGAAGCGCTCGAGTCCGGCCAGCACGAGCCACAGGGAAAACAGCCAGCCGGCCCGCCGGTCCTGAAATCGGAGCCGCCACAGGATGAAGAAGATCAGAAGCGAAAATCCCGTCTCGAACAGCTGTGTCGGATACACGGACAGTACCTGGCCGTCCGGAATGTCCGCGGGGATGTCCACGCCGAACCCACGCCTCAGATTGCCGGCCGTAGATGGAGGCGCCCCGTTGGGAAACGCCACCCCGACCCAGCTGTCGGTGGGACGGCCGTAGTCGTCTCCGACCAGGAAGCACCCGATTCGTCCGAGACCGTAGGCAAGTGCGAGCGCCGGGGCTGAGATGTCGGCCAACTCAGCCACCGGCTGACCGCGACGCCGAACCGCCCAGATCGCGCCGAGCAAGCCACCTATGAACCCCCCATACCAGACGAGACCGGACCGGCTGGTGAGCATCCCGATCGGATCTCGCACGGTGAGAGGCCAGTTGAGCAGCATGTAGTAGAGCTTGGCGCCCAGGATACCCCCGATCAGGGCACCGAGCAGGATGTCGCCCGCCAGGTTCTCGTCCTTGCCGCATCTCCTCAGCTCGACCCGGATGACCTGGTAGCCGGCAAGGAACGCGATCGCCATCATGACGCCGAACGAAGTGATCGTGAAGTGGCCCAGCACCGGAAGGTCGAGCGAGATCAGTTCCGGATACATGACTTCCCTCTGGTTAGCGTGTACAGGCGTGCCGGCGTACCCCGGGACTCACTGATATCTCGGCTACGAGTCTCTCTCAACGGGCTTCCGACCGATCCGGCGTCGAACTGAAAAGACCAGGGAACGGCAGGCGTGGATCCGCGTTCAGATCGAGCCCGTCTACTTCGCCGCCGGCCAATCTGTGCTCGGCGAGCCGGGCCACCATCGCGGCATTGTCCGTGGACAGACGTGGTGAAGGCGCGAAGAGCCGCCCATCCGGCTCGAGACACGCGGCCAGACGCTCGCGGAGAGGCCCGTTGCGAGCGACACCCCCGCCGAGCAGGACCCTCCTGCATCCCGTGTGCTCCACCGCCCGCATCGTCTTGGCCGTGAGGACCTCGATCACCGCCTCCTGAAACTCCGCCGCCACATGCGGGCGCGCCGCATCGATGTCCTTTTCGTCTCCCTTCTCGATCGCCGCCATCAGGCGCGAGGCAGCCGTTTTCAGACCGCTGAACGAGAAATCGAACCACGCAGGATCACCCGGTGCATCCCGTCCCGACAGCATTCGCCGTGGGAGCGAATACGTTCCCGCGTCGCCCTTTCGCGCCAACCTCTCGATCTCTGGACCGCCGGGAAACCCCAGACCGATACGGCGCGCCACCTTGTCGAAGGCCTCGCCAACGGCATCGTCCCTGGTGCTGCCCAGCAACTCGTACCGACCCCACGCGGGCGCATGCAGCAAGAGGGTGTGTCCTCCCGAAATCAGCAAGGCGACGAATGGCGGTGTCGCGTCGTGAGATTCCAGTGAGTTCGCGAACAGGTGGGCTTCCATGTGGTGCACGCCGATGACCGGAATGCTTAGCGCGTACCCGAAGCCCTTGGCCCAGTTCAGCCCTACGAGAAGGGCTCCCACGAGGCCCGGGCCCGCCGTGACCCCGACCCCGGTCAGCTCCGCGGGTCGGATGCGCGCCTCATCCAGTGCCTGCGCGACTACTTCGTCAATGTGAACGAGATGTTGCCGGGCCGCGATCTCGGGCACCACACCGCCGAAGACGGCGTGCGCGTCCTGTGAGAGTATCACGTGGCCCAGAACCCTTCTGTCCGACACGATGGCCGCGGACGTTTCGTCGCACGACGACTCGATGCCGAGGACGGGGCCGCCTCGGAACCGCACCGGTCACTGGCCTTCCGGTCGGACCGTAACCTCTTCCGGACGGGCCGCCGCGGACACGAAGCCACCCGTCGCCATGTCCAACTCGACAGGTGTCAGCTGGGGTCCGGATGGGACGGTCTCTACCCGCACGCTAGCCCAGGAGATGGAATCGATCTGTTTTTGCACCGCCATCGATGCGCCGCGCACCACCACGTCGACCGAGTCGGGCTGGATCAGCACGCGGTCCGCCGCGGCGCCGGTGACCCTGACAGGAAGGCGGATCTCCCGGACGACGAGCGAGTCCACGGGAACGGTCACCAGCACGGACGGAGGATCCAGGGCGATGCTGCGCGCACCGACCGGAATCTCCAGCGGTACGTCTCGCATGACCGCGTGCCTGAGATCCTCCAGGGACACCCGACGCGTCACCACCTGGCGGATGGCCTCTACGTCAGACACTCCGCCGCGGACCATGACGCTGTCCGGTTCCACCAGCAGGGGCCGCATGACGGTGAATCCCATCGCCGGAACCGTCACCAGGTCCGGTACCACCGGTACCCGACGTTCGGTGAGCTGCTCGAATCTGAGCTCGATGGAAGTGGGGACGACCAGGGTAGCCCGCGCCCCGAGAGTCCGGTCGTACACCACCTGGTCGGGATCCAGGTCCACTCGCATGACGGATCCCGTCACCTCCCGGATCCCGATGCGCACTTCAGGATCGCCCGTGATCAGGGCCAGGAGGTCGCGATTGCGCCCCTGGAACGTCGTGTTCACTTCGTCAGGTGCATCGACCAGGACCCACGCGGAATCCTGTACCTCGATGATGAGGCGGGTCACGATTTCCTGCGACTGACGCTCTCCCGCCGTAAGGTCGAGCCACAGCAGGAAGGCGATGAAGATCGCCGCCAGCTTGTATGGCCAGTTGTCCCGAAGGAAGTACTCCACGTTCACGGCCGAGCTGCCTCTGTCATCGGTCTGGACGGTCGCGCTCGAACCAGCGGCGCGTCGGGTCCACACGCTCCACGTCTCCCGCAACTCTCACTTCGACGACGCCACCCTCGCGCAGGCTGTAACCCGGGGGCGGGTATTGACCGACGATCCGGCCGGGCGCCTCCAACGCTTGTGGGTCATACGTGATCGCACCCAGCTCGAGACCCACGGTCGACAGCTCGCCCTCCGCGTCGTCGACGTGCCGGCCAACGAGGTAGGGCACCTGCACTACCGGCCGTCCCTCGCTGACCACGAGCATCACTTCAGCCGGGACTGCAAGCTCGGTCCCGGCTTCGGGTCGTGTCTCGATCGCACGGCCCTGCTCGAGCGTGTGCGTAGCTCGGTCGATCGCCACGTCATAGCCGAGACGCTCCAGCACGATGACCGCCTGGCGCTCGGACAGGCCTGCCACATCCGGCAGCACGTGCAGTTCCGGGCCGCGGCTCAGCGAGACGTATACGGGGGCGCCCGGCCTGGAGTACTGTCCGGGCAGCGGGTCCTGGGCCAGAACAGCGCCCTCCGGGGCGAGGTAGTGCGTCACGCCGGAGCGTACCGTGTACTCGAGCCCGATCCGGTCGAGCCGCCCCTGCGCTTCTTCTTCCGTCAGGCCCACGAGCTCCGGAACCTTGACCAGCGATGGATCGTCAGCCGGGCGCCCTTCGGGGAACACCCACTGGGCGGCAGCCAGGTACCCACCGCCGAAGAAGGCGGCGACCACAACAGCCAGGATCAGCCACCTGCCCCATCCTCGTCCTCGTCCGCGCCCGGCCGGTTCCGGCTCGGGCAGAGGCGGTGGCTCCCTGGAGAACAGCTCGGACAGTGTCGGCGTCTGGGGCGCCGTCGCGGCCGCCGGCGTTCCGGTAGCTGCGTCCTGTGTCTCGCCGGCACCGCCGGGCACCGTTGTGCGTTCCTCCGGCGGTTTAGGCGAAGCTCGATCGCCGCGCTTGCCCCCTCGTCCGCCACCCAACCCACGGCGCCGCCTGTAGCTCATCCTGTAATTCCCCTTTCGCTCGGGCCGGCGTTTCGCCGCAACCGGCTCGCGAACGCTCCGTCCGTATTCCACTGCCACGGCAAGACCCGAAGGTCGCCGCGCTCATCGACCGAACCCTCCCGCACCCATTCCGGATCGGGAGGCTCGCGCCTGAACCCCTCGTGCCCGGCCAGGAAGCGGTCCACCTGCTCCTCGTTTTCCTCCGGCTCGAGAGAGCATGTCGCATACACGAGCAGGCCTCCCGGCTCGACAAGCACCGCCAGGGCGGCGAGCAACTCCCGTTGCAGCTTCACGAGCGATCTCAGCTTTTCGGGGCTGAGCCGCCAGCGCGCGTCAGGCCTGCGCCGGAGCACCCCCGTACCGGTGCACGGCGCGTCGAGCAGGACCGTGCGTGCCCCACCGATCGCCGGCGCACGACCGTCCATCACGGCCAGGCTCACATCCAGGCCGAGACGCGAAAGCGGCTCCCGCAGCCGTCCGATTCGGCGACCGCTCACGTCGGCGGCCACGAACGGCCGTGCGCCGGGCACTCGCCACGCGAGGCCCAGCGTCTTCCCTCCTGGGGCCGCGCACGCATCGACGACCGGTCCGTCGAAACGATCACCCACGTAGTCTACCACTGCGGCGGCTGCGGGATCCTGCACGACGGACGGGAGACTCCGGATCGCCGCTCCGGGTTCTCCTTTCTCGAGACGAAACATGGCTCTCCAGCCCGTCTCACGGACCAGATGAACCCCCGGTGCCGGCCTCGAATCCTGGCTCGAATCCACGCCCTCGGCGAGCACCCGCACGGTCACGGGCGGCGCCCGGTTATCATTCTCGATCAGTCGACGAACCGAGGCAAGCGGCCAGCGAGCCAGCCAGCGGCGCACAAGCCATTCGGGATGCGATCCCCACGTGGAAAGATACGCCTCGGGATTCAGGCGGGGATCGGGAAAGACTCGCTCCCCCGGACCCTCACGAACGGCCCGCCGAAGGACCGCATTCGCCAGTCCCGCCGCCTTAGGTCCTGCCGTGCTCTTGACTCCTTCCACCGTCTGATCGACCGCTGCGTGGTCGGACACGCGGGTCTCTCGTATCTGGTACAGACCGAGACGGAGCCAGTGAAGCAGACGTGAGTCGAGCCGTCCGAGCGGCCGGTCGAGGAGATCCGCCAGCTCGGTGTCCAACCGGGACCTGAGTCGAATCGAGCCGTACGCCAGCTCCAGGGCGAGCCCACGGTCCACCCCGCACAGGCGGGCCAGGCGACGAGCCGCCGCGCGGTCGGCGAACTCGCCGTGGCCCACATCGACGAGGATGTGATAGGCGGCGAGGCGCGGATCGTTGGCGTTGTCTTTCGTCGCCGTGTTCACTCCATCATGCCCGTGGACGGGCTGGAAGGCACCGCCCACTCGCGCTTCGGCATGCGTCCGGCCAACCATGCGATGCGGCCCGCCTGTACGGCCTGGCGCATCGCTTCGGCCATCAGGACGGGATGATCCGCGGCCGCCAGGGCCGTGTTCATCAGGATTCCGTCTACGCCCTGCTCCATCGTGGCACACGCGTCGGAGGCGGTACCTACGCCCGCATCGACGATCACCGGAACATCCAGCCGATTCTTCAGAAGTCTGATGTTCAACGGATTGAGCAGCCCCAGCCCGCTCCCGATAGGAGACGCAAGAGGCATGACGGCCGCCGCCCCCGCGTCCTGGAGCTTCAGGGCCGTGATCAGATCGTCGTTGGTGTACGGAAGGACTGTGAAACCCTCCGCCACCAGTGTCCGGGTGGCCGCGAGCAGCGACTCCGTATCGGGAAGGAGCGTCTCCTGGTCACCGATGACTTCGAGCTTTACCCAGTCGCTGAGACCCGCTTCCCTGCCCAGCCTGGCGTACCGGACCGCGTCTTCTTCCGTGTAGCAACCGGCCGTGTTCGGAAGCAGGAAGAACTCCTCCGGATCCAGGTGATGCAGGAGGCTTTCCTCCTTCGTGGCGTCCAGGTCCACCCGCCGGACCGCCACCGTGACCATCTCGGCGCCGGAGGCCCTGAGAGCCGCCACCGTCTGCTCGCTGTCCCGGTATTTGCCGGTACCAACGATGAGACGGGATTCAAAGGTCCGGCCCCCGATCGTGAGAGGATTCGGATCCGGCACCGGTCGGTTCGTCGCGTCCGTATTCATGTCTTGACTCACTGGCTGTGTATCAGGTTGCTGAAGGACCCCGGGAGCCCGTCCGAGTGACTGTGGCGAGCCGCGTTCAACCTCCGCCTACGAAGTGGACGATCTCCACCCGGTCACCGTCGTGCAGGACGACGTCCCCGATCTCGGTGCGGCGAATGATCTGCCGGTTCAGCTCCACCACGACGAGCCGGCCGTCGAGCTCGAGGTCATCCAGCAATCCGGCCACGGTGCAGCCGTCCGCCACTTCCCGATCCTTCCCCTGGACTTCTATTCGAGGCATCTGTGTCGAACTCTCCTCACGAGATCCATTGCCGCCGCTACGGAATCCGGGGCACTCCACACGGCGCGGACCACTGCGACTCCCACGGCGCCGGCAGCCACGACCCGCTCCGCGTTCCCCTCGTCAATACCCCCGATCCCGACGACCGGCACCCCTGCCTCGGCGCAAGCTCCGACCAGGTCCGGACCGGCCGCCGGTCGGCCGGAATGTGTCGCAGTCGGGTACACGGCGCCGGCGATCGTGTAGTCGGCGCCGGCAGCCGCCGCCGCGAGCGCTTCGTCCGGAGTGTGCACCGAAACGCCGATCGCGACCCCATCACCGACGAGCGATCGAACCGCCCGCACCGGCAGGGCCCCTGATCCCAACTGTACGGCCTGCGCCCCGGCGGTCAGCGCCACGTCCACCCGACCGTTGATCACACACCATCCGCCTGTCTCTCGCGCAATCCCGCTGAGCTCGGCGGCGAGATGGTAGAAGGTGCGTCCATCGGCGTTCCGGAGGCGCAGGTGCAGCGCCAGGTCCTCCCGGCACGCTTCCAGAAGAACGGCCGCTCGCCCGCAGAAGCCTTCGGCCGCCAGCACCTCGTCGGTCGCGACGACGTGCAGGAGCGGCATGCTCACTCGAACGACTGACCCTCCTTGACGCCGCGACCCTGGATCCAGGCCTCCGCGTCCATCCGGGCCCGGCCGGCCGGCTTGACCTGCCGTACCCGGATCGCACCCGAGCCCGTGGCTACGATCAGTCCCCGCTTCGCATCCGCCACCAGGACTGTCCCCGGCGCGCCGGCTGTCTCCGTGGTGTCCAGCTCCGGTCCGAATACCTGCAACGGCCGGTTCGCGAGCGTTGTCCACGCACCCGGCCATGGGTCGCAGCCGCGAATCCGACGGTCCAACTCCGCCGCCGGGAGACGCCAGTCCAATCGCGCGCCATCACGCCTCGTGTTCGGAGCGTACGGGGCGTGCTCGTGAACCTGCGGAGCCTCTCGCAACGTGCCCGCTTCAAGCTGCGCCAGGGCTTCCACGAGGGCCGTGGCACCAATCTCCGAGAGCATCTCGTATAGCTCGCCAGCCGTGAGGTCCGGCGCGAGCTCCACCGCGACGCGATACAGGACCGGTCCGGCATCCAGCTCTCTCACCATCCGCATGATCGTGATGCCGGAATGCTCCAGGCCCCGGATAATGGCCCAGTTGACGGGCGCCGCCCCGCGAAGCTCCGGCAGAAGCGACGCATGCACGTTGATCGAGCCGTGCGTGGGAAGCGCCAGCACCTCGTCCGTGAGAATCTCTCCGAACGCCGCCACCACGGAGAGCTCGGGATCCAACTCTCTCAGCCGCGCGAGGAAGTCCTCGCCCCGGGGCTTTTCCGGCTGGAGCACCGGAATGCCCTCTTCCAGCGCGATCTCCTTGATAGGACCCGGACGCGTGGTCTGCCCGCGCCCCGCCGGACGATCCGGCTGTGTCACGACGGCGACCACTACGTGTCCCTCTTCCTGGAGGGCTCGCAGCGATGGCACGCCGAAGTCAGGTGTGCCCCAGAAGAGGATCCTCATGCGCTGTTCCCGTCACTGTCGCAGACGACTGTCGGGTCGGCCACCCATGGTTCTTCGGCAGCCTACCGCTTCGATTCATCCATCTTGGACCACTTCTTGAGCAGCATGCGTCGCTTGAGCGGACTCACCCGGTCTACGAACAGGACCCCATCGAGATGGTCGCACTCGTGCTGCAGGACCCGGCTCAGGAGGCCCTCCGCCTCGATTCGCACTTCATTCCCATCCCGGTCGAGGCCTTCGACCACGACCCATTCCTTCCGCTCGACCACCTCGTCGAGCCCCGGAATGCTCAGACAGCCCTCCACCTCACGCTGTTTCCCCATCGCTTCCACGATCCGGGGATTCACGAGGACGCCTGGCTCGACTTCATTTTCTCGCACGTCGTACACGAACACGCGTAACGACTCGCCGATCTGGGGCGCCGCGAGACCGATGCCATCGGCAGCGTACATCGTATCGACGAGGTCGTCCGCCAGCTCGCGGACGTCATCATCGACCTCCTCCACATCGCGGCACATCTCCCGGAGCACCGGGTCGCCCAGATACCGAACGTCACGAACGCTCATCGCCCTGCTTCTTCGTTCGGCTCTCTCCACGCGGCCTCAGCCTTCCGCCTGGCCGCCGGACACCCGTCGGCCGATCTTCGACCGTTCGATCTCGAGCCGCGTGTCGTCCGCAGTCCTGATGGTCACGCGATCATCCGTGAGATGAACGATCTTACCGAAGATCCCCCCCATCGTGACGACCTCGTCACCGCGGCTCAGCGACTTCACCATTTCGTCGTGAGTCTTCTGCTGCTTCCGCTGCGGGCGGATGAGCAGAAAGTAGAAGATCATGAAGATGGCTCCGAACATGAATACCGTACCGAACGGATTCGGCCCGGCGGGACTCTGTGCCTGCAGCAACGAGAGGATCAGCACTGTTCTTCTCCTGATTGCCGCGTGAAGCGGGCTTTCCGGTGATTCAAGAGTGTTGTTTCAACTAGGAGCCTGTCCGAGTAATGGGGCGAGCCGCGTTAGCAGCGCCGACCCACCTGCGGCGAGTGCCCCGGCCAGATCATAGGCGGCGCCCCGAAGACATAGCCATAGCTACGTCGAGGGACGCCAACAACGGAGATGGCCCTGTGCCGCCCTAACCCAAAGGGCACAGAGGCGGACGAAGATACCCCAGGCGAACCGTGGCGACCTTTA
>JAUVTH010000147.1 GCA_030601615.1 Gemmatimonadota bacterium | reverse complement strand
TGGCGCACTCGCTCGAGGTTCGGCCTCCGCTGCTCGATCATCGGCTGGTGGAGTTCGCCCTGTCCGTCGACCCGCGGCTGCTCCGTGACGTGGAAGGGCGAAGAGGCAAGCTCATCGTGCGACGGCTCATGGAGGGTCGTGTTCCCGAAGGCCTTTTCGACCGTCCGAAGCGAGGCTTCGCCCTGCCGATACGCGATTGGGCAAAGGGTCACTCGGCGCTCGTGAAGGACGCGCTCCGCCGCCTCCGAGGGGTAGGGATCATCCGGCGTCCGGCCGTGCGGTACCTGTCGGGCGACCAGGTGTGGTGCCTGCTGGTCCTGGATCGCTGGATGGATCACGCGGGTCAGTACTGACGGCCCGGACGCGAAAGCTCGAGCGGGAGATTCACAACGAATGCCGAAGCGCGTTCTCTTCGTGATCGACGGCCTGGCGGGTGGTGGGGCCGAGAAGATCGTGCTAACGCTGGCCGGCGAGATGGCCCGATGCGGACACGAGACCGCGATCGCCAGCCTGCGGGACGAGCGCGTCTACGCCATTCCCGGCGGCGTATCCCTGATTCCGTGTTACGACACGAGCCCGCGGAGACTGAGGAAGATCGGTGAGGTCGCGCGGCGCGCGAGACTCCTCGACGAGGCACTGGCCGGCCTCCCATCGTGGGACCTCGTCGTGTCGACCCTTTTCACGACCGATCGGATCGTACAGTCGAGCGATCTCGCGGAGGATGCCTGGTACCGGGTGCCGAACACGCTTTCTGCGGAGCAGCTCAAACGTGTGACGGGCGTGAAGCGCGCGCGACGCCTGGTCCGCCTGAGACGGACGTACAACGGCAGAAAGGTCATCGCTATCTCGGCCGGCGTAGGCCGGGACCTCGTCGATGTCGTCGGCGCCCGGCCGTTGCGCCTGGAGGTGATCCACAACCCGTTCGATGTGGCGGAGATTCGGCGCCTGGCCGCGGAGAGCTGTCCGTTCGAGGGAAAGGACTACCTCGTGTCCGTGGGTCGCTTCACGCGGCAGAAAAGGCATGACCGTCTGCTGGGAGCGTTCGCTCGCAACGAGTATGGCGGCAGACTGGTTCTCGTCGGGACGGGCACCGGCGAGCAGACCCGCCAAGTGGCAGCACGCGTCCGGGAGCTCGGTCTTTCCGGGCGGGTCGACCTCGTCGGCTTCCACAAAAACCCTTATCCGTTCATGAAACACGCGCGAGCGCTGGTCCTGAGCTCGGACTTCGAAGGGTTCGGGAACGTGCTGGTCGAGGCACTGATCTGCGGGACGCCTGCGGTGAGCACGCGCTGTCCCCACGGTCCCGACGAGATCCTGACCGGCGCGCTGTCGGTGGGGCTCGCCGACCTCACGGAGGAAGCACTCGGTGAAGCGATCGACCGGGTGGTTCGGGATCCGCCCGAGATCCGGCTGGAGCACTACGAACGATTCGCCGTGGCGACGATCGCCGATCGTTATCTGGGTCTCGCGTAGTGGCCGCATCCATTCCATAACACCGGGAACGAAACATGTTCAGAAAGCATCTCGATCGTCGGACCTTCGTCGAGCTCATGGCCGTGGGCAGTGGAGCCCTTCTGACCCCCGGCTGGCTACGCTCGGCGGTTCCGGCTCTACCCGGGCTCCGGCCGGCCCGGATCCGGGGCCGCGTGCCGGGAGACGGCCGCGGTCTCGCCGGGGCCCGCGTTTCCGACGGCCTGTCCGTCGTCCACACCGACGCCGACGGCGCGTACGAGATCCTGTCGTCGACGCTTCGCGACTTCGTCCAAGTCTCGGTGCCGCCAGGATTCCAGATTCCGCGCAACCCGACGGGTACTGCCCGGTTCTACGAGCGGATCGCGCCCGGTTCCAGCGACGAGCAATCGGTGACGTTCGATCTGCGTCGATCCGAGCGGGACGACGACCAACATGCACTTCTCCTCTTGGCCGATATTCAGACGGAGGACACGGACGAGACGACCTGGTTCCACGAGCAGTCCGTGCCGGACGTGCAGGCCACAGTTCGCGATCTGGGCGCCATGGAGGTGTTCGGCGTCGCGTGTGGCGACATCATGTACGACCACCTCGACCTGTACCCTGAGTATGAACGGGGCGTAAGCCGCATGGGGGTCCCATTCTTCCAGGTCGTGGGCAACCACGACATGGACTACGTCGCCCGCATCGACGAGGTCTCCACCGCGACCTTCTCGCGGCACTTCGGACCGCGCTACTACTCGTTCGACAGGGGAGCCGTCCACTACGTCATTCTCGACGACGTATTCTGGAACGGCGTCGAGTACTTTGGCTACCTTGACCGCGATCAGTTGACGTGGTTGGAGGCTGACCTGGCAACGGTCGAACGCGGCAGAACCGTGATCGTGGCTGCGCACATCCCGATTCTCGGCAGCCAGCACACACGAGAAGGCGGGGACCGGCCCAGCTCGGGTGTTTCCGTCACCAACCGGCAGGAGTTGTACCGGCTCCTCGAGCCGTTCCAATCTCACGTCCTCACGGGCCACACGCACGAGAGCGAGCATCTATTCGAGCACGGAGTGCACGAGCACGTGAACGGGACCGTGTGCGGTGCGTGGTGGAGCGGTCCCATCTGCAGTGACGGGACTCCCTCCGGCTACAGCGTGTACGAGATCCACGGAGAGGCCGTGCGCTGGCGGTACAAGACCACGGGCCACGAGGAGTCGTACCAGATGCGGGTTTATCCGGTGGGGGCCGACGCGGGCGCACCGGACGAGATAGTGGCCAACGTGTGGGACTGGGATCCCGAATGGACTGTGGTGTGGTACGAGGACGGCGAGCGCCGTGGGGCCATGGCGAGGCGGAACGGTCACGACCCTCTGAGCGTGGAGCTGCACATGGGGCCGGACCTGCCTCCCCGGCGCACCTGGGTCGAGCCGTACACGACGGGCCACCTGTTCTATGCGCCGGCGACCCCGGGGGCGCGGATCACCGTAGAGGCCACCGACCGGTTCGGGCGGACGTACAGCGCTACGCCTGGTGCCTACCCGGAGACCGCTGCCGTGAGTGAGAACCATTAGATAGCCGGCGGGTACAGGGCACCGTAGCTTACCGTGACTCAATGACTCAATGACTCGATGACTCGATGAATCGAATGAACCAGGGTGTTCAGCAAGGAGATGGAACGTGAGGACGAAAGCCATTGCCATCGCCGGCGTAGGGTTTCTGCTCGGTGCATGCAGCGGGATCTCCGTGACGACCGATTATGATCCAACCGTCGACTTCACGAGCTACGCGACGTACACGTGGATGGACACGGAGGGCGACGACATCGACAACATCACCGACTCGCGCATCCGGAACTCAGTCGAGGCGGGCCTGGCGGCGAAGGGCCTCAGTAAGGTGACGTCGAATCCCGATGTGGCCATCGGCTACCAGGTGACGACCGCGGAGCGCCGCTCGTACAACACTGTCAACGCCGGTTGGGGCGGTGGCTACGGCTACGGCGGCTACGGCTGGGGTGGCTACGGCATGAACATGGGTACCAGCACCACGTACGAGAACGTGTGGCAGGAAGGCACGCTGCTCGTCGGCATGTTCGACGCCGGCACGCAGAACCTCGTGTGGACGGGAACCGCCACGACGGATCTCGACGGGAGCCGTTCTCCAGAGGAGCGCCAGGAGATAGTGGACCAGGCCGTCACCAAGATGCTGAAGAACTACCCGCCAGGCAGCTGAACGGCGACGCGTAACCAGACGAACACGGACTGAGCCTCTCCAGCTGCCAGCCGGGGAGGCTCACTGTGCGTATAAGCTACGTGAGCTCGTCAGCGAGATCCGCCTGAACCCACTCCACGAGCACGTCCACGTCCGCTCCGTCCGCCTCGAGGGAACCGCGCGCCCGGTCGGCCAGTACCCCGAGGATCTGGGATAGAAGCTCCGCCGCCTCCGCTGTTTCTTCACCGGGTCGCGCGTCCAGGTGTACGTGGCGCCAGTTGTCGGCTACGACCAGCACCTCGGCCAGCGCCACCCTCAGCGCCTGGCGCGCCGCTGCGTCGGGGCTCATGCGGATACCGTTCGCATCGTTCGTCATAGCATCCATCCGTACGACGAACGGCGAGGAGTAGTTGCGAGGTGCGGGTCTTGCGCCGGCGGGCAGGGCGCAGCCGCGATATGCGATCCGCCTCGATGTTCGGGCCCGGGATAGCTATACTTAACTTGAGGTTGCGCGTAGCTTCCCCCCCCCGGCCGCCGAGTCTGAACCCTGGCGGTCCCAGGAGCCGGATCATGGCCGAGCCGCTGGAGCACCTGCGAACCGCGATCGCCGATCGATACACGCTGGGCGAGGAGATCGGCCGGGGAGGCATGGCCGTCGTGTACGCGGCCGAGGACCTCCGGCACCACCGCCAGGTGGCGATCAAGATCCTCCACCCGGAGCTCGCCGCCGCCGTGGGTGCGGAGCGCTTCACGCGCGAGAGCGAGATCGCGGCACGACTGAGCCACCCGCACATCGTTCCCCTGTTCGACTCGGGAGACGTGGACGGAATCCTCTACTACGTGATGCCTCTACTCAACGAGGGATCATTGCGCGGCCGTCTGAATCGGGACAAGCAACTTCCGCTGGACGAGGCGGTGCGCATCATCAACGAAACGGCGGCAGGGCTGGATTTCTCGCACGAGGCGGGGGTCATCCAT
>JAUVTH010000083.1 GCA_030601615.1 Gemmatimonadota bacterium | reverse complement strand
GAGACGGATCGGTGGGTCGAGGAGCGTGAACGCGGACTTACGATCGACATCGGATTCGCGCGTCTTGATGTAGGGCCGGACCTTGATGCCGGCATCGTGGACGTTCCGGGGCATGAGGACTTCGTCAAGAACATGCTGGCGGGCTCTACCGGGATCGATGTTCTCCTGCTCGTGGTAGCCGCGGACGAGGGCCCGATGCCTCAGACTCGAGAGCATCTGATGATCGCCAGGCTCCTGGGCGTTCGGTGCGGACTCGTCGCGCTCAACAAGGTAGACAGGGTGGAAGCTGACTGGCTCGAGCTGGTCCGCGAGGCGACCCGCGACGAGCTCAGCAGGATGCTTGGCCATACCGATTGGCCCATCGTGGACGTGTCGGCCGCAACCGGTGCAGGCCTCGGGGATCTGCGTGAACAGATTCGGGTGGCAGCCGAAAGAGCGCCGCAGAGGGATGGGCTCGACGTCTTCCGCATGCCTGTAGACCGGTCGTTCAGCGTGCGAGGGGCCGGGACGGTCGTGACAGGCACGACCTGGAGCGGAAGCGTGTCGACGGGAGATCGCGTACGGCTGCTCCCGGCGAACGTCACGACGAGGGTGAGGGCTCTCCAGGTACACGGTGTGGAGAGAGAAGAAGTAGGTCCGGCTCGTCGCTGTGCCATGGCCCTCGTGGGAGTGAAGGCCTCACAGGCAGACAGAGGCAGCGTCGTCGTCGGCGAAGGAAACTGGAAAGCGCTCCGGCGGTTCGGCGCTCGCATCGAGGTTCCGGCGGCGTCCTCTCGCGAGGTCGACCACGGACAGCGGGTCCGGCTGTTTCTGGGTACGGCCGAAGTGATGGCGCGGGTGCGCACCGAGGATCGTGGGCTCGTCCGACGGGGAGAAACGACATGGGTCGTCCTCGATTGTGAACAGCCTGTCGTCGCCCGGGTCGGAGACCGGTTCATACTGCGCTTCTACTCGCCGGTTACCACGATCGCTGGTGGCCAGGTATCCGAGCTGGAACCCCCAAGGGGCTGGCGGGAGCGCCTCGGGGCCTGGAACGAGATCCTGACGGGCGATCCGGAGCAGTCGATCATCGCTGCCGTCAATGCGAGCGGAGGACTGGGACTGGATTCCGGGGACGTGCCTCTGGCTTCGACTGCGCCGGGATCCAGGGCGGAGAGCATGCTCGAAGCCAACCCGGATGTGAGCCGGATCGGCAACGCCTGGTATGGCCGGATGGCGATGGAGGACGCCGCGGCGGCTGTCGTGAATCAGCTTGAGCGGGCGCACGAGATCAGGCGCAGGGCGTCCGCCGAGTCATTGGAATCGGTTCGGGCATCTATTTCGGTCCGGTATTCAGTCCCGTTGATCGATTTCGCTATCGAATCTTTGACGTCCACAGGTGCTGTCGTGTTGCGGGGTCCCACTATCCGGCTTCCGGGCCACGAGGCGGAGCTCGACGCAGCTGAGGAAGCGGCCAGCCGAGAGCTGGTTCAGATACTGTCGGCCGCTGGGCTTGCGCCTCCTTCACCGTCCGAGATGACTGCCCGGATTGGAGTCGAGCGCGAAGTGCTGAACGATCTATTGAGGCTGCTTGTCGAACGAGAGGAGATCGTCTCAATCACTCCGGAGATGATCGTGACTCGTGAGACCGAAGAAACGGCGCGTCGGGTGGTTCGGATGATAGCCGGACAGGGGAATCCAGCCTCTCCCGGGGACTTCCGTGAGGCGCTGGGAGTAACTCGGAAGTACCTGATCCCACTGCTGGAGTATATGGACCGCATCGGCGTCACACTCCGCACTTCTGAGGGCAGGATAGCTAGAGACAGCTAAAGGCTGTTGAAGAAGTACAGAGGTCCGCTTTACGAGCGCTCTTCAGTCAACGTAGTAGAGGAATCTCCCGCAATGGGCGCACACGGTGATCCTGTCATTGCGTCCCGCCTCCGAAGACCAGGCCGTCGGAGTCGCCACGAAACAACCGTAGCAGATGCCGTTGAGAACCGGCGCAACCGCCCTGTCCAGCGTTTCGGACAGGTCTACGTAGCGCCTCTGGACGGTCGGGTCCAGCCGCTCGGTGAGCTCCTCGATTTTCGCGTCGAGGAGCTCGAGGGCCTCTACCGGTCTGAGGTCGAAGACCTCCTCCTCCACTTTCCTGAGCGGTTCGTCGCGGAGGGCCTGTCTTTGAGCGTGCATGTCCTGGAGCTCCAGGAGGAGCTCAAGCTGCGGGTGCATCCTCAGACTCCCTTATCCTCCAGCAGTGCGATGAACTCCTCCGGCGTCTCGATCTGCGTGAGGCGCTCCGGTACGTCCGGTTCCTTGCCGAACTGAGCGATTCGTCCCAGAACGGGCAGGTACTGATTCGAGACCTCCAGGGGAGGGGCTACGATAAGGAAGATGTGCTGCACGGACTTCTTGTCGATGGCGTCGAAGTCGATCCCCGAGATCTTCCTGCCGAAAGCGACCCTGAGACGGTTGACGACCAGGGAGCGACAGTGGGGAATGGCTATGCGCCGGCCGATCCCGGTCGACCCCAGGTTCTCGCGCCGTTTCAGCATCTTGAACAGGATGCCTCTCGACTTTTCATCCAGGCCCAGGAGTCCGACAAGTTCCTTGAGGGCCTCGTCTTTCGTCTCCGCCGCCAGGTCCAGGTTGATTGCTTCCAGAGTAAAGAAATCACGTAGTTGCATTTATCTTCTCCTGGCCAGGGAAGGGCGTCGCCCCTCCAGCCCGGTCATCCGTGTGCTCCGAGAACTTGCAGTATATTCCATTCGGCGAAAGGCTGTCAAAGCACACCGGCCAGTTGGTCACGTAGTACCGCCGCATTGACGGAACCTGACGATCCGATTAGTGTGAAATATGGTAGAGGTCTGCTTCGGCGGCCCTCCTGTGCGAGCAGATCCGGCTGATTGATAACGAGGGGGGTGAATCAGATTCGACGCGTTTTCGGATCCTGAGGTAGCGTGCCGAGGTTTCCCGGCACCTCGCGAAACACCGGGAAAAAAACACAATTGCCAACGACAACTTGGCTCTGGCTGCGTAACTAGCGTGGCCCGTTCCCTGGACTGCCCGCCCGAGGCGGCCCCTGGAGCGCCGATGATTCGGGCTGGTCTCCGAAACAGGCCGTTGGTTACGGAGGCGAGATGGCGCAAGCCATGTGCGGCTGGATGACTGCGGGCCGTCGAGGAGCCCTGCCTTCATCGAGACTGAATCCTCGGATACGCACGTAGAAACCGAAGGTGAGGGGTTCGCGGACCCGGGTGCGATTCCCGGCACCTCCATCACTCTTCCGCGCTCCGGTCCAAGGCCGGGTCGCGGACTTTTTCTTTCTTGGGGCGCCGCGGCCGAATCGGTGCTGTGTGGTCACGAGGCCCGCTGGACAAGCCATTCCCATTCATCATGCTGCAAGGAGTCTTGTACGTGCTGGACGAGCTACTGGAGCGCCTCAACGGTGAGGCCGAGGCACTTCTACACGAGCTGAGCGTGACGCTGCCGAAAGCGATCGAGACGGCAGTGGCGCAGGGTGACCTCAGCGAGAACGCGGAATACACGGCGGCGCTCGAACGGCAGCAGTTCGTTGGAGCAAGGCTGGAGCACATTTCCCGTCGGCTCGGCGAGTTGACTGAAATCGACCTGGAGGATGTGCCACTGGATCGGATCGGCTTCGGCTCCAGGGTGGAGCTGCTCGACCTCGATGACGAGACGGTCGAGCGGTACACGTTGGCCTTCGGCGACTATCTGGATTTCGCGAAGGCCGAGATATCGATGGCGTCACCGATCGGTAAGGCCCTGCTCGGAAAGGGGAACGGCGATGAGGTGGACGTTCCGTTGCCCAACGGCAGTATCCGCTACCGGGTGCTGGGCTTCGAGACACTTCACGAGGTGGGACGTGCCACCGACTAGATTTGCACTCGCGACTCTTCCTCAGAACACGGAAATCTCAGGCACGTAGCGGGCCGGGTCTCGCCGGACGTCCTCCAACATGGCGTTCAGCTCCACCAGGGTGCGGAGCAACTCCTCGTACAACTCCTCGTCCGTGAACAGACGCCCCGCAGAGCCCTCTCCCGCAAGCAGTCCGGCCAGGAGCGAGTCCGCGCGGGTTACCGTGGCCGTCAGTTCGACGTACAGACTGTCGGAGCGGATCAATTGCCCGAGTGTGCCTTCTCCCTCGACCACAGCTCGTGCAAGCGTATCGAAGGAAGTCACAGCCGACCTCACCGCTGTGTACAGGGTGTCGTCACTCAGTACCCGCATGAGATTTCCGTCCGGTGCTGCGGCCGCAGTCACGAGCGTATCGAGGCTCTCCGCCAGCCCCACCATGCGTTCGTACAACTCCTCATCCACAACGAGCTGCCCGAGTGTCCCCTGGCCTTCAAGCAAGCCTCGCGTCAGGTCGGAGAGATTCCGGGCGACGCTGGCGAGATCACCGACGGCCTCGGCGCCTTCGGCGAGGAGCTCGTCGTAGTCGAGCGAAGCGGCCGACAGCACGGTGTCTCCGGGCTGCAGGACTCTGGCATCCGGACCTCCGGGGCGAATGTCGATCAAACGGTCTCCGAGGAGCCCCTGGGTCCTGACCTGTGCCCTCGAGTCCGACCGGATCTGATCCTGTACGTCGACGTTGATCGCCAACCAGATCGCAACGGCCTCTCGACTGGCAGGACGGTTCTCCGGCGCGATGAAAGCGATGTCGTCCACTTGCCCGACTGTCTGGCCGGCCAGTTGAACAGCGGCGCCCGGAACGAGCCCCGACGCCGAGCGAACGAGAGTGACCAGCCGGTAGCGCTCTCCGAACACATAGCCCGTGTCGCCGACCAGAAACACGCTGACGGACAGCACCGCGAGGGCCACGAGAATCAGCAGGCCTACGCGCACCTGCTCCCATGTCACGGCTGCACCTCTTCTCACGGTTGCTCCTCGTCACTCGCGGGCCTGTCGCGCCCACGATGCCTAGCGAAGGAACTCTCGAACATACTCATCCTCCGACGCCACCATCTCCTCGGGCGCCCCGATGAACACGAGGACGCCCCCGAACAATAGAGCGACACGATTACTGATGCGGAAGGCCGACCGTATATCGTGAGTTACGACGATGGAGCTGACGTCCAACTCATTCTGCAGCTTCAGAATGAGGTCGTTGATCGTCCGGGTCGTGATCGGGTCCAGCCCGCTCGTGGGCTCGTCATACAGGAGCAGCCGCGGGCGATGTGCGACGGCCCTGGCGATGCCCACCCGCTTCTTCATGCCCCCGCTGAGCTCGGCCGGCAGGAGGTCCATCACCTGCTCGGGCTCGAGGTCGACCAACTCGAGAGACTCCCTTACTCGACGGCCGATCTCGTCCTCGGAGAGCCTGGTGTGCTCGTGCAGGTAGAAGCCCACGTTGTCGTACACGCTGAGGGAGTCGAACAGGGCCGCTTCCTGGAACACCATGCCCATGTTCCGCCTCAAGGACAGGACCTGGGTCAGTGGTGCGTTCGAGATATCCTGTCCCTCTACCCGGACTTCTCCCGAGTCCGGAAGGGAAAGCCCCAGGATTAGCCTGAGAATCGTTGACTTGCCGACGCCCGACCCGCCGAGCACGGAGAGCGTCTCTCCCCTGCGGAGATCGAGCGACACCCCTTTGAGGACAGCATAGTCTCCGAACGCGAGATAGAGGTCCGACAGCTCGACGACGGGTCCCGTCGAAAGGGGAATCCGTGACTCTTCCCCGAGGTCCGCGAGGGATTTGCGTACCTCCTCGCGGATTTCCTTCCGCATCTGCGAGTCCCACAGGTCGAGCGAGTCGTACGTCATTCGACCAACAGCGCTATGAGTACCTGGGTCAGGAAGTAGTCCGTCGTCAGGATGAAGATGGAAGTCGTGACGACCGCGCGGGTCGCTGCCCTGCCGACCCCTTCCGTCCCCCCCGTCGTCTTGAGGCCGAAATAGCATCCCGTGATCGCGATGATCGCTCCGAAGAACACGGGCTTGAGGAGCCCGGCGAAGATGTCAATCGGGATGTACCGCAGGATGAAGCCGGTCTCGGCCAGCGTCAGGTAGACTGAGCGCATGTAGAGGCCTGCCGTCAGGTCCAGCTTCACGACGGCGATCAGCATGCCTCCGAGCACGGCGACCACGTCGGTGATCACTGTCAGCAGCGGCAGGCAGACGATCGCCGCCAGGAACCTGGGAACGACGAGCTTGCGGACAGGGTCGACGCTCATCGTGTACAGAGCATCTACCTGCTCGGTAACCTTCATGGCGCCGAACTCGGCCGCCATGCCGGAGCCCGCCCGGCCCGTCACCATCAGGGCGGTAAGCACGGGACCGAGCTCCCGCACGGCGCTCGCGCCCACCAGCCTACCGATGTATATGGTGGCCCCGAACTGTTTCATTTCGACCGCCGATTGCAGTGCGAGCACCATCCCGGTGAACAGACCCGTGAGGAGGACGATCCCGATGGATCCCACTCCGATCACGTCCATCTGGATCACCAGGTCACGGCCGTA
>JAUVTH010000007.1 GCA_030601615.1 Gemmatimonadota bacterium | reverse complement strand
GGACTACTATCGTATACGTTCGGCGGCGTGCGCGGGTTCCGCTGCCGCCTGGCAGGTTGCTGAAACACATCGGGGGGGCGGTCCCGTCGGCTGTCGACCGGCTTCATAGCGGAAGGCACAGGCATGGCACGACACAATCGTGAAGCTCGTGGAGTCGATCAGCTGGGCACCCTGTGGCGAATCAGCTACCAGCCCGATTGGCTGAGTCGCATCAAGATCTCACGGCATCTTCCCGGCGACCGGCGCCGCTCCATGGTGACCCTGTTCCGCAACCCGGCGCGTCGGGCGGAAGCCTCGCCGGGTCGGGTCGTGAGAACCGGCGTCTCCTCCGTCGACGGTTCAGTGGACTTCCGGATCTCGGTCGAGGACCCGAACGGGATCGTAGAATCGGTCATCGTGGTGACGCGCAGGAAGAGGGGCCGAAAAAGGGAGATCGTGAAGTACCTGCTGGAATCGCGCCTCCCGCCGCCGCGTTCCTGACCCGGCAGCTCAGAACAGCTTGAACCGCAACCAGCGCCAGGGTTTGCGTATCAGCTCGGACTTCAAGCTGTCGAGCCTGGCCTGGAACGCCTCCTGTTGCCGGGAGCTCTCGTCGTCGTACAGGGCCCGTCCAGCCGTCCCTCTGCCTGCCCGCAGGTCCCGATCCAGCTTGTCGAGGTTCTCCGATATCCGCTCCAGGCGCTCGGCGAGGTCGACCACAGCTTCCGTCACGTTTGCTGCCCGCTCCTCCCCCTGAAGACTTCGCAGGCTGCTCGCCATTCGCGCCAGGGCCACCCCCAGGGAATCGGAGGCCAGCCGTGCGGGCAATGCGTCCTCGGAGTCCAGCGCGCGGGAGAGTGATCGTGCGTTGCCGGCGATATTCCACAGGCGCTGGAGCAGGACGGTATCGTTCCGGAAGCCTGCCACGGTCCCCGGGCCGACGGTGATGCGCCGCCGGAGCATCTGTGCCAGGAGCGTGAGAGAATCGGTGGCGTCACGGGCCTGCCGCGCGAGCGAGAGCATCTGCTCGGTAGACCGCTCGGGAGGCACGCGTAGCGTGTCGGTGAAGTCCAGGGGGCCACTGCCAGGGTGACCCGGGTCGAGCTTCAACACGAGCGGCGCCAGGAGCGCCGCGCTGCTGATCGAGGCGCGAGTGTCCGCTCGAAGGAATGGCACGGCCGTCCGGTTCAGGGTCGCGCGGATCACGACTCGACTCTCGGTGGGCCCGTGCGGGTCGGCGAACACCACGCTCTTGACCCGTCCGGACGGGCTACCAGCCACCCAGACGTCCGACCCGGGGACGAGGCCCCTCGCCTCGGCCGCGAGGACCACGATCTCGGGACCCTCCTGGAAAGCCCGGCGTATCCCGTCCAGGAGGAACACGGCAGTCGAGAGCGTGACCAGACCCACCAGAATCAGGATTCCCGGAACGTAGGACCGCCAGCGATCGGATCGCCGGACGGGTCTCAACGTCTTGCGTGGGCGTCCACCGGTCGCGATCCATCAGCGAGCGTGGCGCCGAACGTACAGGGAATAATAATGATTCGTCTCGGGAACATAGATTACAGCAACTGTTATCCGATCCACGGGCCCGTGCTCGGGAGAAACCGTCCCGACTGGCTCGAGGTCGTCGACGGACCACCCTCCGATCTCAATCGCCGCCTGGCGAACGGAGAACTGGACGTGGCTCCCGGTTCCAGCATAGAGCTTGCCCGTCATTCGCGCGAGTACGGAGTGCTGCGCGGACTGTGCATCGGCAGCGCGGGCCCCGTGGAGAGCATCATCTTCGTCTCCCGTCTCCCGCTTCGCGAGCTCGCCGGGCGGACAGTGGCGCTGCCCACCGCGTCCGCCACGTCACGCTGTCTCCTCAGGATCCTCCTCGAGGTCCGGCTGGGCGTCGAGCCCGTCTGGGTGGACTTCGACCAGCGGAGCCACGATCCCCTGATCTCCGATTCGGGCGCAGCAGGTCAGGTGGACGCGGCCCTGTTCATCGGAGACGTGGCGCTTCGTCGCGAAGGAGAGCCGGGCGAGCTCCTGTTCGATCTCGGCCGTGAGTGGACGGAGTGGACGGGCCTGCCGTTCGTTTACGCCCTGTGGCTGGTTCGCGGAGAGGTCGCGAATCGGTCCGAGATACACGAGCTGCACCGCCTGTTCTTGCAGAGCCGCGACGCGGCCGCCGTGGACGCGCCGGCTCTCGCCTCTCAGGCGAGCGGCAGGTACGGCTTTCCACCGTTCCGCCTGCAATCCTACTGGTCTCGCATTCGCTACGACCTGGACGAGCAGATGCTGGAAGGACTCGAACGTTTTCTGGCGCTCGCTTCCGAGATCGGCGAAGCTCCACGGATAGACGGAATCCGACTCATTCCCTGATCAGCGCCGCAAACTGTCACAACTCGGCTTCCCGAAAGATCCCGAATCGTTGAAGCTCTCCTGGACGGTGCCTGCAGAGCGGCGTCGAAATCCTCACATGCAAGAAGGAGGGGTGTATGAGTCGTTCGGTGAACAGGGTCATCCTGGTTGGAAACGCCGGATCGGATCCGGACGTCCGAGAGACCGAGGCGGGAGTCACCGTCGCACATCTCTCGCTCGCGACGAATCGGGTGTTCCAGCAGAACGGGAAGGAACAGAGGAAAACGGACTGGCATCGGCTCACGTTCTGGTCCGGCGCGGCGGAAACCGTCGAGAAGTGGGTGCGAAAGGGAACTCGAATGTACGTGGAGGGACGCATCGAGTACGGTTCCTACGACAGGGATGGTGTCGCCATCCCCACCGTGGACGTCGTCGTGCAGGAGTTCGTCTTTCTCGACGGACGGCCGAACGGAGACGCTGTGGACTCCGACTTGTCTCTCGAGGAGTCAAACCTTCTGGACTGATTGGCGTTGCGCGTTTCCCACGCCGGTCGCCAAACTACATGCTGACTTCATGCATCAACGGAGCAGCAATGGCGGAAGGCTCTGTACCGGCGGGTTCTCGAGCCGGTGGCTCGGTCGGAAGCGTGGCCGAGCGCGAACAGCTGGATCCGATCGACGTGGCCGTGACCCCGTCGCGCCGGGTGCTCGTCACCGGCGCGTCAGGGTTCATCGGGAGCCATCTCCTCCCTCGCCTCGTGTCTCGTGGCCACAGGGTCCGGGCGATGTGGCGGGGGAGGGAAGGTCCAGGGCGCGAGAGTGCGCCCGGCGTCGAGTGGCTGGAGGCCGATGTCACACGACCCGACACCCTGGCCCGGGCTACGTTCGAGTGTGATGTCGTCGTGCACCTGGCGGGCTGCAGTTCGTCGGAGTCGGGAGTGGGTCTCGAGCCCGTCAATGTAGCCGGCACGCGAAACGTCCTCTTGGCGGCGCTCGAGGCGAAGGTCGGACGTTTCGTGTACGTTAGCGCACTGGGCGCGAGCCCCGCCGCCGGCCCCTATTCTCGGAGCCGTTTTGAGGCCGAAGATGCTGTGATGTCGTCGGGTATCGAATACGTGATCCTGAGGCCATGCGTGGTGTACGGCCCCTCGGACCATTTCGTTACGGCCATCGTGCGTCTCCTCCGCAGGTTGCCGGTCTTTCCGATGCTCGGGGATGGGACGTTCCGGCTGCAGCCGCTCGCCGTGGAGGACATGGTGGATGCCCTCACCCAGTGCGTCGAGCGCGCCGACGTGGAGGGAGGTCTGTACGAGATCGCCGGACCTGACCGGATCAGCTTCACGACGATCGTTCGGACCATCGGCGAGGTGGCCGGCTGCCGGCGCCCGATTCTGCCGTTGCCGGACGGTGTGGCATCCCAGGCCACGCGCCTGGCCCGGAAGGCAGGGTTTCCGACGCCGATCACCCGTGACCAGCTGGATGTATTGCGCTGGGGCAGCGTGCTGAGCGGCGCCGACAATCCGTTGCGTACCGTGTTTCGAGTGAAGCCGCTTCCGTTTCGTGACGCGCTGGAGGACTACCTGGAGACCGAGTCGGACGACACGGACCGGGTCGAAGGATACTCGGAGGGGGGCGCGTGAGCGTAAACCACGAACGGATTACCCAGGGGTCGGGGAAAACCGGCGCCGCCCACGAAGATCACCACGGTGCCGGTTTTCTAACAGTAGGGAACTTCCTCTCTCTGCTTCGGATTCCACTGGGGTTCATGTTCCTGGTTGTAGACGATGCGAGGTGGGTGGCTGCTATCGTCGTAGTGGGCGCTGCGACCGACCTGCTGGACGGGTTCGCCGCGCGACTTACTCACACGGAGTCGGAGATCGGGGCCCTCCTGGATCCGTTCTGCGACCGGATATTCGTGTTCCTCGCGCTGGTATCGTTCCTGCCTACGGGCCGTATCGATTGGGCCGGATTCCTCATCCTCATTCTCAGGGACATCTTCACCGGAGGTGTGTTCCTGGTCGGGCGGCTGGCCGGCAAGGAGATGCCGTTCCATTCGAAGATCGGCGGGAAGCTGACGACGGCTCTCCAGGTCGTCGCTCTGCTCACCCTGATCTTCTATCCGGGATACGTCAAGCTCCCGATCTACGTGACGGGCATCGTATCCGTCTACGCGATCATCGACTACGGGATGGCCGGCATCAGGAAGTGGCAACCCGACCCTAAGACGGTCGTCTCAGCCGGCTGAAGCCCAGGCGCCCGCCCGGGGGGCTGTTCAGCGACCCGGGACAGCCTACTGGCGCTCCAGGACGTTGGGAGCGAGGGGCATCCCCGGGGAGAGCCGCTCGATCCCTCCCACGACCACCTGCGTACCCGCCTGGAGTCCGCTCACGATCTCCACCCAACCGGGAGTACGGACGCCGAGCACCACCTCGACACGCTCGGCCGTCCCGTCCTCGGTGACGGTCCACACGTAGTCCGCTCCCTGGAGTGGCAGGATGGCGTCTTCGGGAACGACCACCGCTTCCGGTCGCACCTCCATGACGTGGCGGGCCTCGATAAACATCCCCGGCTTCAGGATCCGGTCCTTGTTGGATAGGATGGCCTTGACGGTGATCGTCCGCCCGGGGAGCTGCACGCGAGGATCGACGAAATCCACAGTGCCCTCGAATTCCCGTTCCGGCACCGATGCGACGCGGAACGTGATCCTCTGTCCGACCTCGAGACGCTGTGAAAACCGCTCCGGCACCTGGAAATTCGCGCGCTGCGGGTCCACCGTCTGGAGGGTAGTCAGACGGTCGGCAGAGGTCACGTAGTCTCCCACGCTGACGAATCTCTCGCCCACGACGCCACCGAACGGGGCTCGAACCAGCGTGCGGTCGAGCCGCGTCTGCTGCAGCTCCAGCTGTGCGTCCGCACTCCGGTAGCTGGCCTCGGCGCGCTCGAGATCGGCTTCCGACGAGGCGTCTCGGGCGATCAGCTCGCGCGTGCGCGCCAGGGCTTGTTCCGCCAGATCCCGGTCGGCCTGCAAACGCGCGACCTGGGATCGCAGCTCGGCGTCGTCCACCTTGAACAGCGGCGTACCGGCGCGTACTTCGGCTCCTTCCCTGACGAGGATCCGGTTGAGGCGGCCCGACACCTCCGCTCGCAGCTCGATCGCCTGGACCGCTTCGATCTGGCCCGTCGCGCCGATCGCATCCACGACCGTGTCCAGCCGGGCTGCGACGACGTCCACGAGCAGTCCCTGCGGTGCTCCGCCGGGGCCTCCTCCCGGTCCGCCTCCCTGCGAGGCTCCTCCTTCGCTCGCGTCGCCGCCAGAGCATGCCCCGGCCGCCAGCCAGAGCACGACCAGCACTGCCACACGGCTGACTCCGTACCGTCTCTTTGATCCAGCCATCACAGATCTCGAACCCCTCATTTGTCGAACAGCCGGCGACCCAGGATGGCTTCCACGCCAGCCAGGGCGAGCCGTGTCGTGAAGCGTGACTGCACCAGTCCCGCTTCGGCTTCCGTCTGGTTCACCTGGGCGACGACCAGATCGAGGATCGCCGTGGCACCCGCCTGGTACCGCTCTTCCTGCACTCGCAGATTCTCGCGCGCCACGACGACCGCCCGGGCTGCCAACGCCGCGCTCGCCCGCGCCGCCTCGTACGCCTGATAGGCCGCCACAATATTGCGTCCGACCTCTCTCTCCGCGTCCGCGCGCGCGACCTCGGCTACCTGGCGGCGAGTGTTGGCGCGGTAGACGCGCAGCTCGCGGTTCGCGCCGTCCCAGATCGGGAAGCTCAGCGAGAGGCCGTATGTGGTCCTCGTCGTCGCGTGCGGAATGATCTCCTCGTCGAAGCCCGCCCATTGGCCGAACAGGCTGAGAGTCGGGAGGTAGCTGCTTCTCTCCGCCTTGAAGGCCGCTTCCGCCACCCGCGCGTCGGCCTGCACCACTCCCACACGGGGGCTCGAGGAGAGTGCCTCCTGGAACGCCTCGGCCTCCGTGATCGGAAGCTCGCCCGCCGGAATCGTATCCAGGGGGACCGCGTCCACGGGTCCAGTGTGACCGATCCGGCGGCCGAGTTGGAAGCGGGCCACGGCGAGCACCGACTCCTGCTGGAGCAGCTCCACCTGCGCCCGGGTGAGCTCGAGCAGCAATTGGAGAGAGTCCGTCTGAACGGCCGCGCCCGAAATCACGCGAGCTCGCGCAACCGCAAATTGTTGCTCCGCCCGTCGAGTCCTCTCCGTCGCGACGCGCAGCAACTCCGTCTGGGCGACCACGTCGTAGTAGTCCGCCTCGGTACCGAGCGCCGTCAGGAAACGGGCCTGCAGCTCGCCGGCCCTGGCTCCGTCCACCTCTGCTGCCGAGCCCTGCATGTCGTAGATCTTGGCGCCGCCACGGAACAGGTCGTAGCTGGCGCCGAGAGTCGCCATCGTCAGCTTATCCGTGAGCTCACCGGTGCCGATGTTGAATTGCTCGGACGAGAATCGGTTCAACGACCATCGGAACTCGATGCTGGGGAGGAGGAAGGCCGACCAGGCCTTTCGGCGCACCCAGTCGGCGTCGCCCACCTGGCGAAGGGCCGCGACGTAGTTCGGGTCGACGCCGGCCGCTCTGCGGAGCGCCTCCGGAAGAGTGACCAGAAGAATAGAGTCCGGCGTTTCCTGATCCGCTGCGACCGTCGCCTGCATATTTCTCGACTCGAGGAGAACCCCGTCTCCGAGCACCCCGGGCGTCGGAGTCGCGAGCTGGCCGAACACGGGAACGGGATCGGCCCATGCCACGGCGATCAGCAGACAGGCGACGAGCGCCGCTGCTCGCGTCCAGCCTCTCATCACGCCTCCACCTCCACGGCACTCAAGGAATCCAGCGATTCCAGCGCCTTCTTCCTGCGCCGCCGGTCTCCCAGAGCGTCGAACAGAGTGTACACCGACGGCACCAGGAACAGGGTAAGTGCGGTAGAAAACAGCAGACCGCCTACCACCGCGTAACCCAACGGTCTCCGGCTGGCCGCCCCGGCGCCGAGGCCCAACGCGATCGGAAGAAGCGCGAAGATCGTCGCGACCGATGTCATGAGGATCGGCCGGAGGCGAATACGGGCGGCCTCCAGCATCGCTTCGACGCTGTCCATGCCCCGGGCCTTGAGCTGATTGGCGTATTCGACGAGCAGGATCGAGTTCTTGGTAACGATCCCGATGAGCAGGATCATGCCGATCTGGCTGAACAGGTTGAGGGTCGAGCCCGCCAGGAGGAGCGTCAGGAGTGCTCCGGTTATGGCGAGCGGAACGGCGAGCAGCACCGTCAACGGATGCACCAGGGACTCGAACTGCGCCGCCAGAACCATGTAGACCACGATCAGCGCCAGCGCGAACGCGAAGTAGAGCGCGTTGCCGCTTTCCTCGAGCTCTCGAGATTCACCCGCCAGCGCCGTCGAGCTTCCCGGGGGGAGCACTTCCTCGGCCGCAGCATCCAGCGAATCGATCGCCTGGCCAAGGGTGAATCCGGGCTGCAAGGCCGCCGTGAGCGTGAACGAAGGCACTCGATCGAAGTGATTCAACTGGCGCGGCCCTACGCCCTCTTCGACCCGGGCTACGGCATCGAGCGACACGAGAACACCTTCCCTGCCGCGAAGGTAGATGCCGGACATGTCGCTGGGAGTCGCGCGTTCGGCCGGCTCGAGCTGGACGATCACGTCGTAGAGCCTGTTCTCCCGGGTGAACGTGCTGACCCGCTGGCCTCCGAGGAGGGCCTGCAGGGCGCTCGAGATGTCCGCGATCGCGATGCCTGCGTCCTCGGCCCGGTCGCGCTCGTAGCTGACCGTCAGCTCCGGCTTGTTGACGCGCAGGTTCGTGTCGACGTTGATCAGGCCAGGAATCTGCCTCGCGCGCCCCGTCATCCGGTCCATCGCGACGGCCAGTGAGTCGAAGTCCGGATTGCGCACCACGTAGTTCACCGGGCTCCCGAACCCGATGGCCGCCGGCGCGCTGGCGAACGCAAAGAGCCCGGGGATCGCGAACATCTGCGGCCTGATTTCGGCGAGGATCTCTTCCACGCTCCGCTCCCGCTCTCCCCAGTCCGTGAGCCGGGCGAAGATGATCCCGTTGTTCACGCCGCCGGGCCAGCCCGTGATGCTGAAGTAGCTCTGGATCTCGGGGACACGGGCCAGGATCTCCTCCACCTGCATCTGGTAGCCCTGCGTGTACTCGAGAGATGCTCCCTCGGGAGCCACCAGGAAGCTGATGATGGAGCCCCGGTCCTCCGGGGGCAGGAACTCACGCTCCAGCCGGGTGAACAGAAAGATCCCGAGGAAAACCGTCGCCACGCCGCCCGCCACGACCAGCCCGCGGTGACGGATCGCGATGGCCAGATGGCGGCGGTAGGCTGCTGCGATTCCGTCAAACGTCCGCTCGAAGACCAGGAACAGCCTCCCGTGGGTCTTCGGCACGCGGAGGATCCGGGCGCTGAGCATGGGGGTGAGCGTCAACGCGACAAAGCTCGACACGACAACGGCGCCGGCCAGAGCGATCCCGAACTCGTTGAACAGTCGACCCGCTGTCCCTTGCAGAAACGCCAGGGGTGTGAACACGGCCACCAGCGCGACCGTGGTCGCGATGACGGCGAACGCGATCTCGCTCGTACCCCTCATCGCGGCAGTGGTTGGCTCTTCGCCCAGTTCCTCCTGGTGCCTGTAGGCGTTTTCCAGGACGATGATCGCGTCGTCGACCACGATCCCGATTCCGAGGATGAGCGCGAGCAGAGTGAAGTTGTTGATCGTGAAGCCGAACGCATACAGCACGGCGAACGCCGCCGTGATGGACGTGGGTATCGCGAGTCCGGGGATGATCGTCGCGCGGAAATTCCTGAGGAATACGAAGATGATGAATACGACGAGGATCCCGGCGAGGACCAGTGTCTCCTCTGCCTCCTGGATCGAGCGGCGCACGAACAGGGCCTGGTCGAACCCGACGTTGAAGGACACGCCCGGCGGAAGCGCCTCCTGGATGAGCGGAATCTCCGCCCGCACCGCGTCCGAGACTTCGATCAGGTTGGCCTTCGACTGACGGACCACTCCGATCGCGACGGCCGCCTCACCGTTGTATCGAAGAGCCCAGCGGTCGCTCTCGGCTCCGAGCTCGACCCGGGCGACGTCACGGAGGCGAACGACCTGGCCTCTCGAGCTGGATACGACCAGAGCACCGAATTCGTCGGGCGTCTTCAGCTCACCGAGGGAACGGACCGTGAATTCCCGGCGCTGGCTCTCGATGCGGCCGGCCGGGACCTCGACGTTCCGGCTCCGGATCGCCGCGATCACGTCCTGTACGGTGAGCCCCCTGGCCGCGAGCTCGCGTGACTCCAGCCACACGCGCATCGCGTACCGGCGCTCGCCCGCGATCTGCGCCCGCCCGACTCCGGGCAGTGACTGCAGGCGCCGCTTGACGATCCGATCGGCGATGTCCGAAAGCTGCAACAGGTCGTAGTTGGCGCCCGCGACCGCCAGCCACATGAAGGGTTGGGCGTCGGCCTCCTGCTTGGCCACGACGGGTTCCAGGATGTCCTGCGGCAGTCTGCCCCGGACGCGCGCCACCTTGTCACGGACGTCCTGGGCCGCGAGCTCGAGATCGCGATCGAGGGTGAACTCGATCGTGACGTTGCTGTTTTCCTCTCCACTCGTGGACGTGAGGGTTCGGACGCCGGGAAGCGTGCTGAGCTCTTCCTCGAGAATGTCGGTGACGGTGGTCTCCATTACGCGCGGGTTCGCCCCGCGAAGGAAGACGGACACGGACACGATGGGCGGATCCACGTCGGGCAGCTCCCGCACCGACAGCCGGGTGAAGCTCAAGACCCCGAACAGGATGAGCGCAGCCGCGACCATGCTCGTCAGCACGGGGCGACGGATCGATGTATCGGATAGTATCAACGCAACCTCGCCACCTACGATGTCCAGACCGACGTTCCGGTTCTGTTACAACACGCGTCCAGATTGTTCCGTTGCGGGCTCGGGAAGGGGAAGGTCCACGTCCGGCTCGACTCCCAGATGTTCGAGGACGAGTCTGTTCTGCGTCGTGACCACGACCTGGCGCTCCGTCGCCAGCTCGCTCAGAAGGTCCCATACATCGCGCGAATGGGCCTCATCCAGGTGCGTGAAAGGCTCATCCACGAGCAGAGGGTGGTGAAGCCCTTCACGGGACAGGAAGTCGGCGGTCCCGAGTCGAATGGCCAGGAGGACGATATGGTTCTCGCCGAAGCTCAGCGGTGGTGATTCGAGCGGCACCGGGCGGCCAAGCAGGCCGACCCGTGACGAGGCAAGGTCCCCCTCCGTTTCGACCGGACCCAACCGACCTCTCGACAGATCGTCGAGTCTCTCATTTACGGCTCCCAGAAGTCGGCCCTGGTCCGTAGTCCGAAACTCCTCGTAGGCGTCGCGGACGAGCTCCCAGGCGAGCCTGCCGACCTCTGCTTCGGCCTCTGTTTCGCGGATCCGGTCCCGGAGGCCCGCGAGTTCGCGCTCGAGCGCGAATACGTCCTCGGCCATCCGCTTCAGGTCTCGAAGCTCGAGATCGAGGTCTGCCTGTCGAGCGCGTAGAGCATCCCGGCGTTCCCGACGCTCTTCACGGGCCGCCTCGATGGCGGGCACCGATTCTTCCACCCCGGCGGGAAGTTCGGGCGTCGCCGGCTGCTCCTCGGCACGAAGCTGGATCCGCGCCAGCGCTGTGCGGGCCTCGCCCTCAGCCGCCTCGAGGTGTTGAACAACGGCCGCCGTACTCGCCTCTTCCACACCTGCCGCTTCGCTCCGAACGAGGGCACGCGCTCGCTCGGTGGACTGCCGCTCCGTTTGCTCGGCCAGCCGAAGGGCCGTGCGCGCGTCTGCCTGCTTGCGGAACCTTTCCTGGTGCACGACCCGCGTTTCCGGAGACAAGCCGGGTTGAGGGGTGCCAGCTACGACACTGGCGAGTTTCGATTTCACGGCTGCCAGGTCGGCTTCCCGGCTCACGGACAGGTCGTGCGCCCGCTCTTCCGCGTCGCGTTTGACGGAATGTCGGCGCCACGCGTAGGCGCCGATGAGCGCCAGTCCGGCGGAGCCCAGGATCCAACCGGCCGTCGAGCTGATGGTGAGGCCGATTCCAAGCCCGAGGAGCCCCAGCGCCGCACCGGCGAGCGCCATGACAGGTCGGTCGGGAGGCTCACTGTCCGGCGCCGGCGTCATCCCGGATTCGCCGTTCAGCACACGGAGCCTCTCCCACAGGGCTTCCGCCTGTCCGAGGCGCGTTTCGAAGTCGGCGGGATACTGGCCGGCGGCTTCCGCCGCTGCCAGCTCCATACTCGCCCGCTCGAGGCCGGTCCGCGCTTCCCGGAGCCACCGGATCGACTCCGAAAGGCTCGCGAGGTGTGAGCTCGCCTCCTTTTCCTCTGCGATCAGCGTGCGTCGCTCGGTAATCGGTCGATACGAGGACTCGAGCAGTCCGATCTCGACTTCGACGCGATTCATCTCGGCCCGGGTCTGGGCCTCCTGCTCGAGCAGAGGCTTACGGCGTTCGCGGGCCGTGCGAGCGGCCTCCAGCCGGTCCACGACGGCTTCGGTTTCCTCGCGCAGGTCCTCGATCTCTCTCGAGCGGTTCTTTCGCCGGCCGCCGAGCTCGATGGACTCACGAGTCAGCTCGTCGAACGAGTCACGCAGCTCGTTGAGGGCCGTCTCGACTCGGCGATGTGAGCCCGCTGCGGCGCGCAGAAGCTCATCGTCAAGTCTGGTGTCCACCAGTTCGCCCTGTGCGATCCACGCCGTCGCGCGGTACGGCTCCAGCGTCGCGAAACCGACCCATTCCCTGACCAGGTCCTGGTAGTGCCGACTCTCGCTTCGCACTCCCGCAGGGTTGGCGTCGCCCCGGTACAGCTCTTCTCCGCTCGCTCTTGCTCGCGCCACGACCTGGTCCGTCGCGAAGTCACGGTGTACCGCGATGGCGGTTCCGTCGGCCGCGACGAGTTCCAGCTCGGCTTCCGCGGGCCTGCCGGACCAGGGCCGGCGGAGTTCGAGGAGCCTCCTCTCCTCCGGCTTCCGCTTGCTGAATCCGTACAGAGTCCGGAGGAAAGCCTCGAGAAGCGTCGT
Source organism: Gemmatimonadota bacterium (assembly GCA_030601615.1). Lineage (GTDB taxonomy): Bacteria > Gemmatimonadota > Gemmatimonadetes > Palauibacterales > Palauibacteraceae > Benthicola. The sequence continues at coordinate 8,175 of JAUVTH010000007.1, read as the reverse complement.
CTTGCCGGATCCGTTACGGCCGGCGATGACGATGGGACGACCCTCGTCCGGCAGCTGGAAACGCCCCGAGTGGCACCCGTAGTCCAGCCGAATTGCTTCGAGGCGGGGGAGTCTCACGTGGCGCCCATGGCGCGCAGCGCCTTACGCAGGGCGCGTTCTCGAGTTCGCACTTCGTCGTCGTTGGCCGCGTCCCGGATCCGGTCGAGGCCAAGGCGAGCGAGATGCCCGACGACGTCGTCATGCCCGGCCAGCTCCTTGAGCCGGGCCGAGTCGTAATAGAGCGTTCGATCGCGAACCCGCGCGAACGAGAAGCGAGCCGAAAGCTCCGCTTCCACGCGGCTGGGGTCGACCGCGTACTCCGTCTGACCCGTCAGAGTGACCACGGGCAGAGACTCTCGAGTCACCAGCCCTGCTACCCTCTCCACCGTCTCCATGTCGTCGGCGCATGCGCTCACATCCACCTCGGGCAGTGCCTGCAGCGACGGGACGGCCGAGTGAAGAAGCCGGGTTCGCGGGGGAGCGCCGGGTGTCAGCTCGACGAGAACGATTCCCTTAGGCCCGGTCTCCGTGTGATCCAGGCCGGCAAGGGAGCCTGCGTAGCAGGCAGGCACCGATCCATCCGAGGCGAACTCCTCCGGTGGCCGGAACCGATGGTAATCACCGAGCGCAATGTAGTCCGCGTCGAGGTTCTCCAGCTCCGGGTGGGTGAGCCGCAACGAGTCTCCACCCGACCAATGAGGCGCATCGCGTACCGCGCCATGGAGCAGGACGACGTGAACGCCGTCCAGATCGGCTCGCACGAAGCCCGCCAGTGGATCCGGACTGTGAGCGACATCGTAGGCGAGGCCGTAGACGTGCAGCCGCCCGGCATCGGTTTCTACCGACACGGGCTCGCCGAAGTCCGGCTGACTGAACACGTGGGCGGCCTCGGGAAGGTCGGCGTACGGTGATCCCGGCAGCACCAGCGGATCGTGATTGCCGGGCACGAGAAAGACGGCGGGCACGATTTCGAGCAGACGACGAATCGTCTCGCGAGCCTCGGCCGCCACTCGTTCACCCGGCCGCGGCGAGTCGAAAAGGTCTCCCGCCAGCAGCACAGCGTGCACGTCGTGCTCCTGCGCGATCTCGGGCAAAGCGCGGAACGCACGGAGCACTGCCTCGGCTCGCTCGTCGGCAATGGGGCCGAACGACGCGAACGAGGCTCCCAGGTGTACGTCGGCAACGTGCAGGATGCGCATCATGAATTGTATCATAGCGTGTGGCGCCGACAGGGCCAGACTTGCCGGACAGGCACTCCGTTCGAGATGAGGAGACGGTAGATGTCCCGCAGATTCACGTACGGATCGACGCTCGAGGCGTTGCCGGAGCGGGTGTGGGACTGGCATTCCAGGCCCGGGGCGCTCGAGCGCCTGATGCCTCCGTGGGACCGCGTGCGGGTTCTCCGCAGGACCGGGTCCATCGCGGACGGCGATCGGACCGAGATCGAGCTCCGCGCGGGTCCGTTCACTCTCAGATGGCTGGCCGAGCACAAGGATTCCGATCCGGGCCGGGGCTTCACGGATTGGATGGTAAGAGGTCCATTTGCCTCGTGGACGCATCGTCACGGATTCGATCCGGTCGATCCCGACCGATGCCGGCTGACGGATGACATCGAATACCGGGTGCCGGGCGGCTCCGCGGGCCAGGCTGTGGCCGGATCATTCGTGGACGAGCGGCTGAGCAGGACATTTGCATATCGACACCGGGTGACGGCAGGAGATCTGGATCTTCACGACCGCTACTTCGGTGACCGTCCGGCCAGATTCCTGGTCAGCGGATCCACCGGACTCGTGGGCACGGCGTTGACCGCCCTCCTCTCGACCGGTGGCCACCACGTCACGCGCTTGAGCCGTGGGGAGGGCGCACGGCCGGATCCGCTTGGCGCAGCGCGGGTGGAGTGGGATCCGGTCCGGGGCGTCTTGAACCCGGAGGCCGTGTCCGGTCACGACGTCGTCGTCCACCTGGCGGGAGAAAACGTCGCCGGCGGTCTGTGGACGGAGGAGCGAAAGGCGCGGATTCGCGACAGCCGCGTGAATGGAACGCAGCTGCTCAGCCGAGCCCTTGCCGCGGCGCCGCACCCTCCGGAGGTGCTGGTGTGCGCGTCCGCGGTGGGCTTCTACGGCGATCGGGGCGACATGAAGGTGGACGAAGGGAGCGCCGCAGGGTCGGGCTTTCTTGCCGAGACGGGAGTGGAGTGGGAGCAAGCGGCCGACGCCGCGCGCCAGGCGGGGATTCGTGTCGTTCACCTCAGGATCGGCATCGTCCTCACCCCTGCGGGAGGCGCCCTGGCCAGGATGCTGCCACCGTTTCGGATGGGCGTGGGTGGTCCGCTCGGCGGCGGGCGTCAGTTCTGGAGCTGGATCGCGCTCGACGATCTTCTCGGCGCCATCCTGCACGTCGCGGCGAGTGACCACCTGGACGGACCCGTGAACGCGGTTGCACCAGAGCGCGTGCGGAACGCTGAGTTCTCGTCCACTCTCGGCAGGGTTTTGAGGCGGCCCGCGATCATGCCGGCGCCGGCTGCGGCGCTGCGCCTTCTCCTGGGCGAGATGGCCGACGAGATGCTGCTTGGTGGCGCGCAGGTCCTGCCGTCCCGCCTTCTCGAGTCCGGCTTCACGTTTCGCTACCCGGACCTGGAGGGGGCCCTGCGACACCTCCTGGGTCGGACGATCGATGGGGGGGAGCGGTGAGCGCGAGTAACGTCAGTCCGGCGGCCTCCGGCATGGCCACCGCGCCCACGATCCGCATCGGCATCTCGTCCTGCCTGCTGGGCAGGAAGGTCAGGTACGATGGGTCGCACAAGAGGGACCAGTTCGCCACCGAGGTGCTGGAGCCCTACGTGGAGTGGGTTCCCGTGTGTCCCGAAGTCGACATCGGTCTGGGGATCCCACGCCCTGAGATTCGGCTCGAGCGCGGCGCCGATGGCCACGCCCGTCTCGTGATGCCCTCGACCGGCGAGGACCTGACGGATCGAATGGTGGAGTACGCCGAAGACCGGGTCCGCCGGCTGCTGGAGCTCGACTTGTGCGGGTACATCCTGAAGAAGGACTCGCCGAGCTGCGGCATGGAAGGGGTCGAGGTGTACGATTCCGACGGCGTACCGGCTCTCGAGGGTATCGGCGTATTTGCCCAGGCGCTGCTACGACTGGCGCCGCATCTCCCGGTCGAAGAAGAGGGGCGCCTGAACGACCCGCACCTGCGCGAGAACTTCATCGCTCGAGTCTTCGCTTGCTGCAGCCGGAAGGAGAGGGAATCCGCAGCAGCCTCTTAGCGGTCACACTGTCGCGGGAGCACATCCCTCGACGAAGCGGCTGATCCGGACCCGGTTCAGTTTCGCGTCACGCTCGCCGAGCTCGATCAGCTCCGAGAGGAATCGGGGCTCGAAAAGAAGATAGGAGAGGAGGTCGGCGCCCGAGCCTCGACGCGTTCCCAGGCCACGGATCAGGTAGCGCAGCGTTCGCGGCATCTGCCGCTCGTACCCCGCCGCCATGCGAGCGATGTCAAGCGATGGCCGTACCACGAGCAGGTCGACTTCGCGTTCCGGGACCAACCAGCTGTGCTTCGGGTCCACGCGCTGCAGAAGCTGATTGACCCGCTCCAGACGTTCCGCGTCCGCATCCAGGTGGTCGAGAAAGATCGAGTTCAGCATCAATCCCAGGACTCGGGCGGCCGTCGGGTAGGCGTCCTCAGCCTCCCCTGTCTCTGACACGTTGGCGAACCGCGAAGAGATCGCCAGAACGCGGTCTGCACCCAGGTGAATAGCGGGGGACAGGGGGTACGTCTGACGGAGGCTGCCGTCGCCGAAGTACTCCCCGTCCACCTCGCACCCGGGGAAGAACAGCGGAATGGCCGCTGACGCCATGACGTGGTCCACCGTGATACGCTCGGCGCGGGCGTGGCGGCGGAAACGATCCCACATTTCGAGCTCGGGTCTTCCCTGGACGAACGTGACGCTGTCACCCGTCCGGTACGAAGTAGCCGACACGGCCAGGGCTTCGAGCCTGCCCGCATCGATCTTCGCCTGGATGGATCGCGAGTCGACAACAGAAGTCAGGATGCGACGAAGCGGTGCGGTATCGACCAGGCCGCGCACGGGCGGGGCAATGCGTGATCCACCGGAAACGACGTTACCTGCTATGCGAAGTGCGTTTGCCAGCAGCGATGGGATGTCGCTGCGCATCACCCGGGATGTCGAGAGCTCAGACCAGAGTTCCGCCAGCTCGTCGGTCGCGTCCGTGAGCTCGCCTGCGTGGCTGGCGATGAACGTCGCGTTGATCGCGCCCGCCGAAACACCCGTAATGATCGGGAAACGAAGCTCCGGGTGCTGGCGCGCAATCTGGCGGAGAACTCCTACCTGGTAGGCTCCCCTCGCTCCGCCACCCGACAGCACGAGCGCGGGCGTGCATGGTCGCACCGCTCAGTCCCCGGTCAACAGGCTGCCGTGCCAGGACTCCCCGGCCTCCACTTCCAGGCTACCGGCGCGGACGTCTCCGAGCCGGGTCAGCGTGAGATCGAACACACGCGTCCGCTCCGTCACCTCCCCCCCCCGGCCGAGCGCGCCGAACTCGGCTCTCGAGCACATGCGGAGGGAGCCGGATGCGTCACGATACCACACGGGCATCGAGTCGATCAGGTCCAGGTCCAGTTCCGCCCCCAGCGTCCGCAGCTGCTCCATCAGCGCGTCGAGGGAACATCCCGAAGCGCCGGCCCGCGACTCATCGACAGCGACCAGGAGGAACCGCTGAAGCGTCCACGCGAAGCCGGCATGCAGGTCCCTTCGATGCGCCGTCCAACTGTCGATGAACGACTGCATGGAGTCGAGAAGGTGCGCCGTCTGGGCCGCATCGGGGCAACGCGAAGCGCCGAAGCACCACAGTCGCGCATCGTCGGGCAGGGTGTCGAAGGAAACATGGCTCATGACGCTACGCTCATCGAGCCGGGTCCGGGACGCAAGCCCTGTCCCGAACCGCTGCGGCCTACTCGTGGCGCAGGGCGTCGATCGGGTCGAGACTGGCGGCCCGGCGCGCCGGCCAGGCGCCGAAAAAGAGCCCCACTACCGCCGAGAATATCACGGCCATGCCCACGGACTCGGGCGAGACCGCGGTACTCCAGTTGGCCAGGTTGGCCAGGGTCTTCGAGGCTCCGAAGCCCAGCGCGATGCCCAGGAAGCCGCCCACCAGGCACAGGACCAGGGCTTCGAGGAGAAACTGGGTCAGGACCTGCCGTCGCGTAGCCCCCATGGCCATTCGGATCCCGATCTCCCGCGTCCGCTCAGTGACCGACACAAGCATGATGTTCATGATGCCGATTCCGCCCACGAGCAGGCTCACGGCGGCGATGCCGGCGAGCAGGAAAGTGAACGTCTTCGTCGCCTCCTGCATCGTGCCCATCAGCTCGGCCCGATCCTGGACGTAGAAGTCGTTGTCGTCACCGACCCGGAGCTTGTGCTCGCGCCGCATGACTTGCTCGATCTGTCCCATGGCCGCCGTCGCCGAGTATCCATCCGCGATCTTGACGTTGAACGACCCGATCCGGTCCGTGCCCATGATGCGGAACTGAGCCGCCTGCACGGGGATGAAGATCCGCTCGTCCTGGTTGAACCAGCCAGAGCCGCCCTTCGCTTCCAGAACTCCGACGACCTCGAACGTCACGTTCCGGATCGAGATCCGCTGCCCCAGCATCTCGAGCGGAGTGCTGTCGAACACCTCCGGTACCGTGCCGCCGAGCACCGCGACCCGCCGCCGGCCCGCATCTTCCTCCGCGGTGAAGAAGCGCCCGTACTCGGCCTCAAAGCTGTTGAGCTCGGCAAAGTTCGCCGTAGTGCCGGTTACCCTGATACTTGCGTTGGAGCGGTTGAACTCGACCTGCGCGCTGGAGACCATCTCGGGAGCGGCGAGCAGGATCGCGTCCGCCCGGTCTTCGACGGCGTAGGCATCGGTCAGGTACATGCGCGAGCTGCCAGACCGCACGCCACGGTGCCAGCCCTGGCCCGGCCGGACGGTCAGCACGTTCGTGCCCAGAGCCTGCAGCTGTGCCTCGACTGAGCGCTGCGCTCCCGTGCCGAGAGCGACCATGGTGATGACCGCCGCAACCCCGATCACGATGCCGAGCATCGTGAGTATGCTGCGCATCTTGTTCGCGTTGATCGCTTGCAGCGCCACCCGGATAATCTCAAAAAAGAGCATGGGGGATTCTCCTAACGGCCCATGCCGGGCATGGACGTCCGCCTGCGCATGAACTCGAGCATCTCGCTCTGCTGCACGAGACCCTGGGGTACCTGGAAGACAACGTCGTCCTCGGCGAGCCCGGCCATGACCTCCGTGTACTCCCAGTCACTGAGACCGATCGTGATCGGCTTCAGAGTGAGCTGTCCCTCAGGTGTCTCGACGAACACGAATGCCGGCTTCGGACTGGCGGGATCCGCCCGCTGCGCCCGCTGCCGCTGCTCGCGCAGCTGCTGGAACATGCCGATCATACGTTGCCGGTCGCCGGCGCTCAGGTTCTGCATGAACTTGCGGCGCTCGTCCTGCGACATCGCCTGAATCTGCTGCATCGACGGGAGACCCGAGTCGTCGCTCGCTTCTGTGGCGCGTTCCTCCGAGTCGTCAGCGGTGGCTTCGCCGCCGCCCACCCCGTCAGGTCGGCGATCGTCCTCAGTCTCCACTCGCTGCTGGAGAAGTTCCGGGTCGAGCCCGAGGGCATCGACGAGGGCACGTGCTTCGTCGACGGTCTTGATGCCGCCGTTGGGGAGCGCGAGAACACCGTTGCGAGCGCCCACCTCGATCTCGACGTCCGCGTTCATCCCCGGCTTGAGCAGACCTTCCCGGTTCTGGATCCGGGTGAGCACGGCGAACAGGGTGACGTTCTGCTCCACCACCGCCTGTGGCTCGATCTGCAACACGAGGCCACTGAACTCGCGATCGGGGTAGGCTTCGACCTTGATCTGGGCCTCGAGTCCCGCCCGGATGGACCCGATGTCGGTCTCGTCCACGAGGGTGCGCACCTGCACCTCGTTGAGATCGGCCATGCGAAGCATGATCGTTCCTCCTGTGACCTCCTTCGCGGACGTGATGATCTGACCTTCCTCGACGGTCTTTTCGACCACGGTGCCCGTGATCGGCGCGCCCACCGCGACGTCGTTCAGGCGATCCGCCGCCAGCTCGAGGTTCGTCTTCGCCTTCACGAGAGCTGCTTTCGCGTTCGCCTGCTCGAGAAGCGCGTCCTCGTACTCCTCTTCCGTGACCACCTGTGAGTCCTTGAGGTTGGCGGTGCGTTCGAGCTTCCGCTGCGCGACCGTGTACCGGGCCTCGGCCACGTCCAGGTCCGCCACGGCCTGGTCATGAGCGTTCCGCACATCGCGCGGGTCGATACGCACGAGGAGCGCCCCACGCTCGACCTCTTCACCTAGCTCGACGGCCACCTGGAGCACTTCGCCCGAGGCCTGAGACTTCACGTCGATGACCCTGATGGGTTCGATCGTGCCGGTCGCCGCGACGGCCGACGTGATGTCCATCACTTCCGCCGAGACGGTCGCCAATCCCATGCCCGCTTCGTCGGCTGCGCTCGTGCCGCACGCGGCGACGACGACAGCTGCGAGAATCGCCGCCAGGGCGGCTCCACGTGTCGTGTTCCTGATCATGTTCCTTATCTATCTCCGCGTCTCTCGTGTCCGGGGTCCCGCGTCCGGCGGCGCCCGGCGAGAATCAGTTTCTGAGGTTGGTACCGAGCAGGGCTTCGAGTCGGGTGAGACCGAGCTGGTAGTCGAAGCGTCTGCGGATGAGGTCGACTTCGGCCTGGAGCAGGGTGATCTGTGCGGCCTGCAGGTCCAGGATGGTAGAGAGTCCGAGCCGGTAGCGCTCCTGCGTGACCCGAAGGTCCTCTCTCGCCAGCTCGACCGTCTGCTCGGCGAGGTCGCTCGAGGCCACTGCCGCGTCGATCGTCCCCATTGCCTGGTCCAGATCCTTCCTCAACTTGAGCTCTGCCGCCCGCTCGACTGAGTGCGACTGGTCCGCCCGCGCCCGGGCCGTGTACAGCTGGCTCTCGCGGCTGAACCCGTTGAACAGCGGCATCGACCCCGCCAGCGACAGCGACCAGCTCCGGCTCTGCGGCGGGTACTCGATATTCGACCACGCCCAG
>JAUVTH010000179.1 GCA_030601615.1 Gemmatimonadota bacterium | reverse complement strand
AATGTGAAGAAGGGGCAGTGGCTGGCCCCGGAGGACATGCTGCACCCGGTGGAGAAGGTTCGCAGCGCGGGAGCCGGCGGTGTGGCCGTGACTGAGCGGGGCACGGCGTTCGGCTATGGGCGCTGGATCGTGGACATGCGCAGCTTCAGCATCATGCGACAGGTCTGCGGGTGCCCGGTCCTTTTTGACGCCACGCACTCGGTCCAGATTCCGGGTGGCGCTGCGGGTGGCGCCGCGAGCGGCGGCGAGCCCGCAATGATCGGGATCCTGGCCCGCGCCGCCGTCGCCGCCGGAGCCGACGGAGTCTTCGTTGAGACGCACCCGGATCCGGCCCGAGCGCCGTCGGACGGCGCCAACATGCTGCCCCTTGACCAACTGGAGCCCCTGATCGAGAGCCTGTTGGCTATCCGCGAGGCACAGCCACGCGCATCGCAAGCTGCCGAATGATGGACATCCCCGCGGAGGTCGCCCGGAGGATTCGCGTAGTCCTGCTTGACGCGGACGGCGTGTTGACGGACGGGGGACTGTACGTGAGCGAAGGAGTGGTCGGCGAATTGGAGGGCCGGCGCTTCCACGTGCACGACGGGCTGGCGATCCACATGCTCCGGCGAGCCGGGCTGGGTGTCGCGATCGTATCCGGCAAGCTCTCCGGATCAGTGAAGCGACGTGCCGAAGCGCTGGGGATCGAGGAGGTGCATCAGGTGACAGCGTTTGGGAAGCTCGAGGCTGTTGAGGGTGTGCTTCAGCGGGCTGGTGCCTCGTGGCTCGAGGCGGCGTTCCTCGGCGACGATCTCGCGGATCTTCCGGTTCTCCGGGAGGTAGGCCTACCTGCTGCAGTGGCAAACGCCGTGTCCGAGGTCAAGGAGGCCGCGGCATGGATAGGGAAGCAGACAGGAGGCAACGGAGCGGTGCGCGAGTTCATCGAGGCCCTGCTGGCGGCGAGAGGCGAGTGGAGCGCCCTGGTGGAGGAGTACGTCGCGGAGTGCGTCGAGCATTGGAGGGCGGAGACGCGTGACTGACAGATCCACCGGCCTGGAAGCTGATTCGCGGATCATCGACCGGGGGAGGGAGGTCCTTCGCATCGAGAGTGAGAGCGTGGCTTCACTCGCGGAGCGCCTTGACGCTACCTTCGCCGAGGCGGTTCGCCTGATCGACTCCATCTCTGGCCGCGTCGTCGTTACGGGGATCGGTAAATCAGGGAACGTGGCCCGGAAGCTCGCGTCCACGTTCTCTTCCACCGGTACGCCGGCCATCTTCCTCCATCCCGTCGAAGCGGCTCACGGAGATGTGGGTGTGCTCGTCGCTGGAGACCTCGTCCTGGCCATCTCCAAGAGCGGTGAATCCGAAGAGATCGAGAGCCTGATGCCGGTTATCGGCCGACTGGGGATTTCAGTCGTCGCTCTGACATCCGAAACCGGATCGAGCCTGGCCCGCCGTGCGGACCTGGTGCTCGATGTCAGTGTCGAGATCGAGGCGTGCCCACACGACCTCGCGCCCACCGCGAGCACCACCGCCACTCTGGCGATGGGAGATGCTCTCGCGATGGCTCTGTCCGAAGTCCGTGGGTTCGGGCCCGAGGACTTTGCGCGGTTGCACCCGGGCGGCGACCTGGGACGACGCCTGACCTGGACGGTGCTTGACGTCATGATCACGGATGAGGACAGGGTGCCCCGCCTGGAGCCCGATCGCGATCTGGCGGCTGCGATGCACGAGATCGCGCACAGACAGGGTACCGTTCCTATAGTGGACGCCGACTTACGCGTGGTCGGCGTCATCACGGCGGGAGATCTCACCCGGTACGCCGACGCCCATCCCGACTTCCTGGGTCATCCCGTGGACAGGGCCATGAACACCAGTCCAAAGACGATCGAGCCGGAGGCGATGGCGACGGACGCGCTGGCGCGCATGCAGATGCACGGCATCATGGCCATGCCCGTGGTCGACCCGGAACACCGCTTGCTGGGCATGCTTCACCTGCATGATCTGCTGAAGGCGAGGCTGGCGTGATGGGACGGTCGTCCGTCGTCCTGGCGCTTCTACTCCTGGCCGCGCCGGCCCTGACGGGTTGCCGTGAGGAAACCGAACGAGAACTTGCCTCGGAGACCCTTTTGGGTCGGGAGGCCGATCAGGTGCTGGTAGGAGTGGAGATGAACCTGACGCGCGACGGGGTGCGACGGGGGGTGCTCGTGGCGGACACCGCCTTCAGCTTCCAGGAGGAAGGTCGCCTCGAGTTGCGCAATCTGGTCCTTACGTTCTTCGGGGAGACGGGCACCGAGCAGGGAGTTCTGACGGGCCGGGAAGGTGAGTACGACTTCGAGACGGGCGACGTGGAGGTGAGGGGCTCGGTCGAGGTCACGGAGGCCGTCGGAGCCAAGCGTCTGGTGACGGAGCGTCTGCGCTACCTGGCGGCCCCCGACTCGCTGTATGGTGACACGGCGTTCGTGCTGTATCGCCCCGGCCTCGAGATGCGGGGCGATAGCTTCGTCAGTGATGCTCAGCTCGACAACGTCCAGAGCCTGAACCCGAGCTTCGTTTCGGAGGGCGATGCGAGCGCGGTTCGGGGTGACTCGCCGCAATGATGAACGGTTCCCGTGCAACGGTGCTGTCCACTCGCCGGAGCTTCCTCCGTGTCGTGGGCCTGTCGATTCTCATGGCCCTGTGCCCCAACTCATCGAACGCCCAGGGCGCGCCAAGCTGTCAGCTTCGTGTCACCGTCATGGCGGAGGCCGGCTCGGACGCGGAACCGCGAAGCAACATGCTGGCCATTCCAGGCGCCGAGGGCCGGTACGCGATGCACCTGGGTGGAGGCCTGGTGATCGGCCGCTGCGGTGACGCCACGATGACGGGGGACAGCGCCGTCCATCTCGAGCATCTTGCCGAAGCCCTCATGGTGGGATCCGTACGCTACCGGGACACGACGCGCGTCCTGGACGCCGAACGCGTGACTTACTACGCGGTAGTGGACCGGGTCGTTGCCGAGGGGGACGTGAGGCTCGAGCGGCTGGAAACGGGCGCCACGCTCGAGGGGCCCCGGGTGGAGTTTCTGCGCACTCCTTTTCGGGGTAGTCGCACCGTGGCTACGGGTCGACCGCACATGACGCTTCCGACCGGTGGGCCGGCCAGCGAGCCGTTCCTCGTCGACTCGGACGTGGCCGAGTTCCAGGGCGAAGAGAGGGCCTTCGCCCGAGGGAACGTCGAGATCCACAGGTCCGATCTGGACGCGACGGCTGACAGCGTGCGGTTCGATTCCAGCGGACTCGGTGTGCTGTATGGCCGCCCGGTGATTCGGGGCGAGGGATTCGAGCTGACCGGCGACAGCGTCCTCGTCGGATTCGCCGAGGACGAGCTGCGAGAAGTCCGCGCGTTTGGAGATGCCACCGCCACGGGACAGGACTTCGAGCTGCAGTCGGACATCGTGACGGCCGAGATCATCGGAGGGGAAGTCGAACGGCTCTGGGCCTTCGGAGATGGACGGTCGATTGCGGCGTCGGGAACATTCCAGCTCGCGGGCGACTCGATCGAGTTCTCTCTCACCGCCGGTCGGCTGGATTCGATCGCGTCGGTGGGACAGGCAGCCTCGGTCGAGACGGCCCCGTACGTGGATGGAACCCCGCTGGTTGAGGCGGACCGGGGCCTCGAGCCGGGCTCCAACTGGCTGACCGGAGACACCATCCGGGCCTTCTTCACGACCGCTCCTGGTGATTCGTTGTTGCCTCCCTCCGAAGTGGCCCCCACTCCGGAGCGTCTGACAGCGCTCGGGAACGCACGTTCGTTTTACGCCTCCGTGAGGGACTCGACGCGATCGGAAGCACCGTCGCGCAACTATCTGCTCGGAAACTGGATCGAGGTCATGTTCAGGGAGGGCGAGCCGGCCGAAGTCATCGCCAGAGATGCCATAGGCATATACCTCGAGCCTGCTGCGGAAGGAGGAGACCGGTGAGCGGACAGAGTGTCCTTCGGGCCGAGGGTCTGGTGAAGACGTTCGGGAAGCGGCGAGTGGTGGACGGGGTGGACCTCGAGGTTCGCCAGGGAGAGATCGTGGGCCTCCTCGGGCCCAACGGAGCGGGGAAGACCACCACGTTCTACATGATCGTCGGACTCCTGAGCGCCAACGCGGGCCGGGTCTACCTGGACGAGCA
>JAUVTH010000030.1 GCA_030601615.1 Gemmatimonadota bacterium | reverse complement strand
GACTCTATAGTTGTGGCCGTGCAGTGATTCACACGCGCCGTTACCATGCGTGATGAAGTGGCCGGCGGCGAAAACCAGCGTTTCTTTGCCCACGGTGACTCTGTACTCGGTCATTGCACCCGGCTCTCCTGCTTGGATGACTGGTGTAACGTCTCAGTAATTCCGCTGTCAATCGAGCGCCGATCCACTCCGCCCGGCTGTGTGGCGGCTCGTCGAAATAGCAATGCCATGCCTTCGTCGCCGCGCCTTGCCGAATCGGGCTTCTCGACGCTCTCGGTGACTACCAGACTATTGAGACGGTACACCTGGAACCCGATCATCGTACACCACGTCGGACGTCGGCGCATCCCGGGTCGAGTCGCGGTGCTCTTGCCGCCGCCGCGCGCCACGGGCCAGCTTATGGATGCCGCTGAAGATCGAACCAGGGTTCTTCAGCAGGTTGCCAGGGAGTCCGAGACCGAGGTACAGGGAAGCGAGGTAGCATGCGCCTCTTCGTGGCCGTGAATTACCCGGCCCGACTGCGCCAGAAGATCGCCCGGCTCTGTCGTCCGCTCGAGGAAGCCGGGATCCCCGGACGGTGGACCGAACCGGACGAGGTACATCTCACCCTCAAGTTCATGGGAGAGGTGCCCAACTCAGAGGTGGATGCGATCTCCAGCGTCCTCGTCGAAGTGGCGGGCCGGTTCCGTCCGTTCGACATGAGGTTCGGTTCGATAGGAGCGTTTCCGTCGCCCCGCAGGCCGAGGGTGGTGTGGCTCGGTGTGGAACCGACGCCCGCGCTGAGGTTCATCAAGGACGACCTCGAGAGGCGGTTCGGGGAGCTGGACATTCCGAGGGAGGAACGTCCGTACCAACCACACGTGACTCTGGGGCGGGTCCCACATGAGGCCGAAGCCGGCGAGTTTCGCCGGCTCGAGGAAATAGCGCGGTCGCTCAAGATCACGGACGAGTACAGGGTGACGCATCTCGATCTGATGCAGAGCAAACTCGGGCCGGCAGGTGCCGTTCATACGCGCCTGGTGGCCGCCCGTCTGGGGAAAAGGGGTTGAGCGCGAGTCGCGCTCGGGGGGTGGAATTGGTCAAGAACTGTCTTTCTCGAATCGGCTGCCTGACGCTGATCCTGGTGGTCGTTGCAGCAGGCTGGTGGTTTCGAGATGATATCGCGGGCTGGTGGAACCGGCTGGAGATCACGGCGTCCTCGCAGCCGAGCGAGGACCTGGCCCGCCGGGCCGAAGAAGAGTTGGGACGCCTGGCGGAATCCGGTGGTGCGGCCGGCCTGGAGCTGAGTCAGGCGGAGATCCAGAGCCTGCTGACGTATCGTGCCGAGCCCCTCCTGCCGGCTGGGGTCAGCGACCTCCTCGTGGAGCTGCGGGACAGCACGCTCCTCGTGTCTGCCCGCGTGGACCCGAGGGAGCTGGATGGCCTGGCATCCCCCGAGTTGGTGGAACGCCTTCTGACCGATTCCGCGAGAGTCGTGGTGGAACTGGCGCCGGGCGTGCTTCAGCCGGGAGTCGCGACCATCGAGGTTGTGACTCTCCAGGCCGGATCCGTCGTGGTTCCGTCGATGATGGTACCCTGGATTCTCGGGAGCCTCGACCTGCCCGGAGTCGAGACCACGGGGAAGCTGCTGCTGATTCCGCTCCCGGCTCGAGTAGAGCGGTTCGAGGTCGAGGGCGGCGAGCTGATCGTCAGGATCGACCGGGGCGATGGAGACTGACGCATGCCCTCGGAGGAGCGAGTTGAATCGACGTTGAGCGCGACAACGAGCTTCCATTGGTATCGTGGCGTCCCGCGGTCATGGGTCCGGCCCGGGAACGCATGATCGAGCGAAGGGGTAGGTTGCCTGACAGCGGGGTGGCCGCTTGAGCCCCGGCTTCGCGAACAGGCCGGATTGATCGTTGTAATGCCGACCCCAAAGGTCGGAATCATCGAGAGAGGCGTACAGAGGCATGAGCAAATCCGTGAAGAAGGCGAAACGCGACCAGGAAGCCGACAACGGTTCGGTCGGACGCTGGCTGTGGGAATGGACCAAGTCCATCGCGGTCGCCTTCCTGCTGTTCATTCTCGTCAGGACTTTCGTGGTCGAGGCGTTCCAGATCCCGACGGGATCGATGGAGCAGACGTTGCTCGTGGGTGACTTCCTCCTCGTCAACAAGATGGTCTATGGGGCGGAGTTGCCGGGCACGGGCGTCCGGCTTCCCGCCATCGATCCCCCCGCTCGGGGTGACATCGTGGTGTTCTCTCCGCCCCCTGCCGCGCGGCAGGCGCCGAACACGAACTACGTCAAGCGGATCGTCGGGCTGCCGGGTGACACGCTGTTGATGGTCGAAGGTGTCTTGTATCGCAACGGAGGACAGGTAGCCGAGCCGTACGCGCGACACACGAGGCCTTACGAAGATCCGCGGAGTCCCCAATTCGACTGGCAGCGCACGTATCTGGTCGAAGGCGGAAGACGGCTCCAGGAGTATCGTCCGACCAGGGACAACTGGGGGCCGATCACGGTGCCGCCGGAGAGCTTCTTCGTCATGGGGGACAATCGGGACAACTCCGAAGACTCGAGGTACTGGGGATTCGTTCCGGACGAGTCCATCAAGGGGCGACCCTTGATCATCTACTTCTCGTACGATCGGAACAAGATAGCGCCGTTTCCGTGGCTGACTGAAATTCGATGGAGCCGGCTGTTCAACCCCATTGATTGACGATCCGGAATGCGTCGCGTGGCGATCGCGTCGACGCGGCCACTTCCCGACATCGTCGAAGACGCGAGGAGCATGGCCCGTAACGCGGACAGCAGCGGCAGTTCCCTGGATCTCTATCTCAAGGAGATCGCCGGGCACCCGATCCTGGAGCGTGAGGACGAAATCCGTCTCGCGCAGGCCATCCGCGGTGGCGACGAAGAGGCTCTCAACCGCCTGGTCGCCACGAACCTGCGCTTCGTGGTCACGGTCGCCAAACGCTACCGGAATCATGGCGTCGCATTCGGCGATCTCGTGAACGAAGGCAACCTCGGGCTCATGCGCGCGGCCCGGCGCTTCGACGAGACCAAGGGAGTCCGCTTCATATCCTACGCCGTGTGGTGGATCCGGCAAGCCATGATGCAGGCGATCGCCGAGCAGTCGAGGATCGTCCGAGTCCCGGTCGGGCGGATGGACCAGGCGAACAAGGTGGTCCGTACCTCCAGGCGGTTGAGCCAGGAGCTGGGACGCCGTGCGACCGCGGACGAGGTGGGGATGGAGCTCGGGCTGTCGGTGGAAGATGTTCAACGGGCCCTGGGAATGAAGAGCGGATACGTATCCCTGGACGCGCCGGTTCCCGATACGGAAGATACGTCGTTGCTCGAGCTGATTCCGGACAGGGAAGGCGAGGAGCCCGATGAGAGGACGCAGCGGGAGGCACTGCGGGACGTCCTCGAAGCCAGCCTGACGCACCTGCCGGAACGTGAGGCGAGCATCCTCAAGCTGTACTTCGGCCTTGACGGCCAGGAGGCGCATACGCTGGAGGCGATCGGGCGCAAGTTTTCGGTCAGTCGTGAGCGAATCCGGCAGATCAAGGACCGAGCCCTGGTCCGCCTGAGGCTGGGGGCCACCGGAAGGGTCCTGGAGTCCTTCCGCGACCGCTGACAATTCCTCCACCGCGCGCCTTGACACCCGCATACACCATCTTTAGCTTGCCCGGCTGCAAGTGGGATGATTCGGCCGCTGCCGCCACGTGCGGGGCGGCCCGCTTTTTCTCCCCAGTTTCGAAACGAACGAGCGAAGGCGCCTCCGGTGCTGAGCGAGTGAGGCGATCCGGGAATGAAGACGTATTCGGTAAAGGCGGGCGAAATACAGCACGAGTGGTTCGTCGTGGACGCCAGGGACCAGGTCCTGGGGCGTCTCGCCACGCGCATAGCTTCCGTTCTCAGGGGCAAGCACAAGCCCACGTTCAGCACGCATCTCGATGTCGGCGACTACGTGGTCGTGGTGAACGCGCGAGACGTGCGTCTCACCGGACGGAAAGCGGAGCAGAAGGAGTACTTCCGTCATAGTGGTTACATGGGCGG
The DNA here is from genome assembly GCA_030601615.1 of Gemmatimonadota bacterium. GTDB lineage: Bacteria > Gemmatimonadota > Gemmatimonadetes > Palauibacterales > Palauibacteraceae > Benthicola. The sequence goes on along the minus strand of JAUVTH010000030.1, from coordinate 6,717 downwards.
CGAGCGTCTGATTCCGTTCCGGACGATGATCTCGAAGCATCCCGAGCGTGTGATCGAGCGCGCGGTCAAGGGAATGCTCCCGAAGAACACGCTCGGACGACAGATGGCGCAGAAGCTGAAGGTGTACGCGGGTGAAGAGCACCCGCACGCCGCACAGCGGCCGAAGCCGCTGGACGTGTGAAGGACCCGGCGATCAACGACACGGAGGAAGTTTGGCGGACAGCACGAGTTACCAGGCGGTAGGCCGGCGGAAGTCGGCAGTAGCGCGCGTGTGGCTTCGGCCCGGTGATGGCTCGTGGAGCATCAACGGTCGGGCCATCGACGACTACTTTCCGCTCGAGCGGCACAGAGGAGTGGTAGCGAAGCCGTTCGAAGTGACGGGTACTGAGGGCCAGTTCGGCGTCCACGCCCGCATTTCGGGCGGAGGACCGTCCGGCCAGGCCGATGCGCTTCAGTTGGCCGTGGCCCGTGCCATTCTATCGTCCGACGAAGACATGCGGGCCACACTCAGGTTGCACGACCTCCTGACGAGAGATCCGAGGGTCGTCGAGCGAAAGAAGCCTGGCCAGCCGAAGGCCCGCAAGCGTTTCCAGTTCTCCAAGCGGTAGACAAGCCGCGGCGAAGCCGAACCCGAGCAGCGAGTTATCGATAGCATGTCAGAAGTCGGTCTGAAGGATCTGCTACAGGCAGGAGTACACTTCGGCCACCAGACGCACCGCTGGAACCCGAAGATGCGTAAGTACATCTTCGCCGAGCGGGGCGGCATTTACCTGATCGACCTGAAGAAGACCCTCCGGGAGCTGAATCGGGCATGTGATCTCGTGAACGAAGTGGTGCGAGGCGGAGGCAACGTTCTCTTCGTCTGCACCAAGCCGCAGCTCAAGGGCCCGGTGAGAGCCGAGGCCGAGCGCGCGGGCGCGTTCTACGTTACCGAGCGCTGGCTTGGCGGAATGCTCACGAACTTCCAGACGATGAAGAAGAACATCCGGCGGCTCAAGGATCTCGAGCGCGGAACGGAAGAGGGCGCGTTCGAGTTCTACACGAAGAAGGAGCGCCTGCTCCTCGATCGGGAGCGCGGGAAGCTCGAACGTTACCTGTCGGGTATCAAGGACATGACCCGGCTTCCCGGTCTCGTCTTCGTGGTCGACGCGAACAAGGAAGACATCGCCGTTCGCGAGGCGAACCGCTTGGGTATCCCGGTGGTGGCGATTGCGGATACGAATGCCAATCCGGACATGCTGACGATCGCGATCGCGGGCAACGACGACGCGATTCGGTCCGTCTCTCTGATTACCGGCGTGATCGTGGACGAGATTCTCATGGCTCGTCGGGAGGCACCGGAGGCTGCCGCGGCGCAGGACGAAGGCACGGCCTTTACCTACTCGTCGGACGTGGGTGGCGCCGAGGCGGCGGTCGGCAGTAAGCGCAAGCGTCCGAAGCGTCGGCCGCGGCCCGAGCTCATCAAGCGACGGCTGCACGCATCCGATCCCGAGGCCGGTTCACCCGAGGTCGAGCTTGCCGAGGTGGTGGAGCTTGTCGAGGCGGTAGAGCTTGTCGAGGCGGTAGAGCTTGTCGAGGAGACGATATCCGTCGAGAGCGATTCCGAGCCCGCAATTGAAGAGATCGTCGAGATCGCTGAGGCGGTTTCCACTACCGCGGAAACGGATACGGGCGAAGACGGGGAGAAGAAAGACCCTGGCTCACCCTGAGCGGCGCGAAACGGTGGGCCACTTCGGTGGCCCATTTTTTTTGTGGGGACATACATAGTGACGAGGGCGCGACGAGGCGCTACAGATCGAGAAACGTGCTTGGGAAGGACATAGAGAGATGTCAGTGATCACGGCCAAAGCGGTGAAATCCTTGCGCGACCGAACGGGCGCGGGAATGATGGACTGCAAGCGGGCCCTTCTGGAGTCCGGCGGCGACGAGGAGCAGGCGATCGACGTTCTCCGCCAATGGGGCGCCGCGAAAGCCGCCAAGCGGGTCGAGCGCCAGATGTCCGAGGGCATCGTGGCGATCTCGCAGGGCGACTCCGGTGTCGGCATGGTGGCGGTGTCGAGCGAGACGGACTTCGTGGCGCTTAACAAGGATTTTCAAGACTACGCGTCACGCCTGGCCGCCGCCGTCCAGGCCGCGGACCTCGCCGATGGAGAGGTCCTGACCGGTTCCGAGTTGCTGGAACGTGACGGCTTCGAGACGCTGGCCGACGAGCTGTCCTCGCTGCGCACGACGATTGGCGAGAACCTCGAGGTCCAGAAAGCGGTCCGGATGGCAGCCGACGAGGCGGGGGCGATAGGTTCGTACCTGCACTTCGGGGGTCGAATCGGGGTGGTGGTGCAGGTGGACGGTCCGACCGACGCGGTTTCAGGCCTGGGCCGGGATCTGGCCATGCATGTGGCGGCGACGAATCCGACGGGCGTGTCGCCGGACGACATTCCGGAAGAGGACAGAGAGCGCGAGCGGGCCTTTCTCATCGAGCAGGCCAAGGCCGAAGGAAAGCCGGATCATATCGCCGAGAAGATCGTCGAGGGTCGCATGCGCAAGTACTTTGAGGAGAACTCGCTGCTCAAGCAGGGTTTCGTCAAGGACCCTGACACGACCATCGAGAGTCTCGTTGCAAGTCATGGTCCCGATGTGAGCGTGCGCCGGTTCGTACGCTTCGCGATCGGAGGATAGGAGAGGAGCGCGTGGCCGATTTGAAATACCCCCGGGCCGTGGTCAAGGTCTCGGGCGAGTCGCTCGCGGGCGACCGGGGATTCGGAATCGAGCCGGAGGTCGTAGACCGTCTCGTGCTCGAGGTCGAGGCGGTCCACAAGGCGGGTGTGCGGCTGGGGCTCGTGGTCGGGGGTGGCAACATTGTCCGGGGCGCGGTCGCCAGCCAACAGGGCATGGACCGGGTCTCCGCCGACTACATGGGCATGCTGGCCACGGTGATCAACGCACTTGCGTTGCAGGACGCCCTGGAGCGCCACGGCATCGAGTCGCGCGTGATGACGGCGATCCGAATGGAGCAATTGGCCGAGCCCTACATCCGCCGGAGAGCTCTCCGTCACCTGGAGAAGAACCGGGTCGTGATATTCGCCGGTGGGACTGGTAATCCGTATTTTTCGACCGACACCGCCGCTGTTCTACGGGCGATCGAGATGGAGGCCGATGTCATCCTGAAGGCCACGAAGGTCGATGGTGTCTACTCGGCCGATCCGGTCAAGGAGCCGGAGGCTGAGTTCCTTCCCGATCTCACTTACCGTGACGTGATCAACAAGGAGCTCGGGGTGATGGACGCCGCAGCCGTGTCCCTGTGCAGGGACAACGACATGCCGGTCATCGTGCTCAACATCCGCAGGCCGGGAGCGATCCTCGCCGCTCTCCGTGGAGAGAGGATCGGTACACTCGTAACCTGAAGGGGAGGGAGATGAGATGCTGAGCTCGATGCTGAAGGAAGCCTCCCAGCAGATGGACCGGAACCTGGAGGCCATTTCACGTGAGTTCCAGGGGGTCCGGACAGGGAAGGCGACGCCAGCTCTCCTGGATACGGTGCAGGTGGACGCCTATGGTTCCAGGATGCCGCTCAAGCAGACGGCCACGGTGACAGCGCCGGAGGCGCAGATGCTGGTGGTGCAGCCGTGGGACACCAACCTGGTCGGGACTGTCGCGAAGGCCATCCAGTCAGCGGATCTGGGCCTCAATCCGTCGGTGGACGGAAACGTGATCCGGGTCAGCATTCCGCTCCTTACCGAGGAGAGGCGCAAGGAGATGGTGAAGGTGCTCCACCGGATTACGGAGGAAGGCCGAGTTGCTGTGCGCCACGCCCGCCACAAAGCGAAGGCCGACATCGAGGGGCAGAAGAAGGAAGGCGAGATCGGCGAGGACGAAATGCGCCGCGAGCTGGAGAAGCTGCAGGAGCTGACGAATGGCCATATCACCAAGCTGGATGCCATGCTGGAGCGGAAGGAAGCCGAGGTAATGGAGGTATGACGGCAATGACTGACGTGGCGGGCGATGCCGGAATGAGCGATTCGAAGGCGATTACGCCGGACGTGGGGCTTCCGGGCCGACTGGACATGCGACGCGCGCTCGACATCTACGTGGCCGGCAGGGATCGGACCCTGAGCCCGGAGGAAAAAGTGAGCCAGGCCGGGGGAGGTGCAGCAGAGGCTTCCTTCGCATTGCCGTCGGCGGGCCCGGATAGGGGCGAGCTGACGGGCGACACGGCGTCGATTTCCGTGCCGCACCAGCTCCGATTTGACCGGAACGCGGGGACCTGGCATCGCCGCCCCGGAGTTCAGGAGAGTGGAGGACCGTCGGCCTGAGCCTGAGCCCCAGCCACTCCCGCCCGGATCTTGCGGCCCGCTTCAGGACCTGCCTGCACGCTCATCCAGATCTCATTCCGAAGGGCGCCACGGTGATGGTGGCGTTCTCTGGCGGGCCCGATTCGATGGCATTGCTGCACCTGCTCCGCGATCTGGCGTTCGATACGGATCTGCGCCTCGAGGCGGCCCACTTCGATCACGGGATCCGATCTGACTCGCGAGAGGAGTCCCGGCGAGTCGTAGACATGGCCGCTGGCCTCGGCATTCGTTGCCACGTGGGCGGACCGCCGAGCCGGCCGGGGACAACGCAGGCGAGCCTCCGGATCACCCGCTACCGGTGGCTCGAGGAAGTCCGCCGGGACCTGAGTGCGGCCAGGATCGCCGTCGGGCATCACGCGGATGACCAGGCCGAGACCGTGCTGTTCCGGCTCATGCGGGGAACGGACGTGAGGGGCCTGGCGGGAATTCCGATCCGGCGCGGGCCGATCGTCCGCCCGCTGCTCCCGTTGCGTCGGTACGAAATCGTCCACTATCTGAAATGCGTCGGAGCGTCCTGGATCTCCGACCCATCGAACATGGACCGGCGGTGGACGAGGGCCAGGATCCGTGCCGACATCATGCCGGAGCTGGAGCGGCGACTGCCCGACGTGGTTCCACGTCTCGTGTCACTCGGGAAGGCAGCGGCCGGAACAGACAGACTCTACGACCGGGCCGCCATGGTCCTCCTGCACGCTGCGGTGCTGGAGTCAGATTGCGCCGGCGCGGTCGAGCTTCGACGGGAAGTTCTGATCCGGGCGGATCCGGAGCTTCTCGCCCGGGCGCTGCGCCGGGTCGCGCGCGCCAGGGGCGTCGTTCCTTCGCATGGAGGAACCCGCGCTGCCGTGGAGTTTATCAGCGAGGGCCGCAGTGGTGGGCGTGTGATGCTCGGTGGAGGCCTGGAAGTGGCACGGGAGTACGACCGCGTCATCATCTCCGGGAAGCCCAAGCCCGCCGTCGCGAAACCGCTTCTGGTGCACCCCGGACCGGGGGGCGGCTCTCTTCGGCTCGGCAGTCGGGCTTTCGACGTGCGTTGGAAGGCGGTTTCCGCCGCGGCCAGACATCCGGACCGGATTGCCGTGGCCGTGCCGCTTGGTCATTATCCATTGATGTTCCGGGAGTGGCGACACGGAGATCGAATTCGCCTGCCGGCGGGCACGCGAAAGGTCAGCCGGTTGTTCGGTGATCGGAGGGTTCCCGTGCGTGAGCGTTCCCGTGTTCCGGTTCTGGCCGACATGACGGGAAACGTCCTGTGGGTGCAGGGGTTGGCCACGGCCGTGACGGACGCGCGCGTCGAATACGAAGAATCTCTGCTGGAGTTCGAACTGAGACATGAGTGATTACGTTCAGGCCGGTGCGCCGTACTTGACGGAAGAGGGCCTGCTGGCACGAACGGGCGGCCGAGAACTCAAGCGGGTCGTGTTCAGCGCCCAGGACATCGAGCGTCGTGTGCGCGAAATGGCCAGCGAGATCACCGGGTACTACGCGTCCGATGACGACGTGCTGATCCTGGGCTTGCTCAAGGGATCGTTCATCTTCCTCAGCGACCTGGTCCGCCACATCGACCGGCCACTGCACGTAGACTTCATCGTAGCATCCAGCTACGGAGCGGGGACGACGTCCTCGGGAGACGTGAAGCTCCTGTACGATCCGACCGCGCCGATAGAGGGGCGCCACATCATCCTGGTCGAGGACATCGTGGACAGCGGGAACACGATTAACCGCCTTACGCGTGCGCTGGAGAGCCGGTTGCCGGCGTCGATCGAGCTCTGTGCGCTGCTTCACAAGCACATTGCGCAAGACCTCGTTCTGCAACCGCGTTGGCTCGGATTCGATGCGCCGACGGAGTTCCTGGTCGGTTACGGGCTTGATCATGCTGAAGACTTCCGTCATCTCCCGTTTGTGGCCAGCATATAGGAGGTTGCTGAATAGCCCTGGGTGGTCGTGCGCATGGGTCTTGCCGAGGCGAGACAAGGAACGAGGAGGAAGGCGATGCAAGAGCATCTTCGACGACGAGTGACGCGGTATCGACCGGCAACCCCCATGCGCCCTGCGGGTTACGGCGGCGTGGGGCCATCTGCGGCGTTAGCGCTCCTCCCCGATGCACACGGCATCGCATTTGTCGCGCTGCCTAGCATCTGCCCGGGGCACCCGCGTCAGCGGGTCGGCGCTCGTAACGCGGCCGCCCAGGGTTTTTCAGCAACCTCATAGTGCGTGGGGAAGGGAACCTTAGAGGAATGAAGACGTGGCGATAACGAAGCCTGACGACGGCAGCAAGGAACAGAAGACCGGGCGCTTCCTGCGCACGGCGTCCTTCTGGGCGCTCGTCATATTGATCCCACTGGCCATTTTCCAGGTCATGGATACCAGC
>JAUVTH010000131.1 GCA_030601615.1 Gemmatimonadota bacterium | reverse complement strand
GGGCGCGCCTCGTGCCACGCGACCGCTCGGGCGACAACGGGGCGGGCGGCGTTCGCGTAACCGTGCGCTCGCAGCTCCGCGGCGGCGGCAAGCATGATGTCTCCGGGAGTCCAGCTGCTTGCCCAGCCAGCCATCATGTTGACGCTTTGATCCAGACGCTCGTTCAGCTGCTCGATACGCCCCAACGCAGCGAGAGCGCGTACCTCGAACAGCATGTACCTCAGACCGGCGTATTGCTCGCGGCCGCGAACCGCCGCCTCCAGTTCGCGCTCGTGATCGCCCAGCAGGTGATGGGCGGCAGCGAGCATCAGGTAGTAGTAGGGGAACCCTCGCATGAATCCGCGCTCCGGATCCACCGGCTCGAGAGCCTCCACGGCCTCCGCGGGGCGATTGACCGCCACAGCCATCCAAGCGGTGATCCACCTCCACTCCGAGCCCGAGCTGAGCTCAACCATCCGGCGAGCTGCCTCGAGCGCACCCCACTGATCGCCCCGGAGGCGGGCCAGAACCCAGTCCACGCTCTGCCGCTCGCTGACGGAGAGTCTCCCTCGTGCTTGATTCGACAACTGAACGATTGAGTCGGCCTGCGCCCACTGGCCCGTATTCATGTAGGCCGCGGCGGCCCAGATTCGGGGCCCCGCGTACGTGGAGTCCAGTGCGGCCGCGCGTAGGAAGTAGGGGATGGAGGCGCGAAACTCGGCCCGGATGAAGACCTCCAGTCCCTGGGCAGCTTCCTGGTACGCCTCGAACGTGGGTGGCCGACTGGCCTCCGCTGCCTCTCGCTCCCGCCGCGGATCGGCGCGGCGAGCCACGTAACCCGTCACGCGACGCCCCAGCAGGTCGATGGCCTCCACGGGGTCCGAGATCGGAGCGCTCACGGGGTCCAGGGCGGTGAGCAACCGGCCGCGGGTGGCGTCCGTGATCTGTGTCTGGAACTGGATGCTGTCACCCCGGCGATAGTAGGCTCCCGAGACGACTGTGCCGGCCCCCGTCTCCTCGGCCAGCAGGCGAATCGGATCCGATCCCTCGCGTGTTCCCTCGATCGACGTAACGTACAGGTAGGACTTCAGTGCGGTCGTCGTCGGAACCACCTCGACTACGCCTGTCCGGGCCAGCCCCTGGGTGATCCAGTCCTGCGCCATGCGGCCCACCGGATCCAGGGAAGCGTCCCCCGTCTGGTTGTCGAACACGGCGACCACGACGCGATCGTTATCCGGCGCAACTCCTCGATCGAAAAAGAGCCAGATCGCCGCCACAGCGGCCAGCACCAGCGTGCCCGCGGCCACGATCTTCAACCGGGCGTTCCGGCGCTCGGGTGCCGGGATCACGTCTCCGGCCTGCACTGCGTCGGTGAGGGCATCGGCGAACTCCCGCGCCGTGGCGTACCGATCGGCCGGCACGGGATCGAGCGCCCTGCACAGAACCTGATCCACCTGCACGGGAACCGACCCGCGCACGTTTCTGAGCGGCGGCGGCGTCTCGTTCAGACGGCGGGCCCGAGTCGCCTGCGGAGTGCGCCCCGTGAGCGGAGGCTGGCCTGCCAGCATCTCGTACAGCACGCAGCCGAGCGCGTAGACATCGCTGCGCGCGTTGACCCGGTTGCCGCCTTCCTGCTCGGGACTCATGTAGGCGGGTGTCCCGACCGCCATTCCCGTCTGCGTGAGCCTGGTGCCTCCCGCCTCCTCGACGGCCGCTGCCACGCCGAAGTCGGCGATCACGGCGTGTCCCACGGATAGCAGGATGTTCGCGGGCTTGATGTCGCGGTGAATCACGTTCTGCCGGTGGGCGCAGTCCAGACCGTCCGCCACCTCCCGAGTGATCCGCAGCGCCTCTTCCAGTGGCAGTTGTGTGTCCCGTTCGAGGAGCTCGCGCAGCGATTCCCCCTCCACGTAAGGCATGACGTAGTACAGGAGACCGTCCGCGTCGCCGGAGTCCAGCAGCACGAGAATGTTGGGGTGCTGAAGACGGGCGGTGATCTGGATCTCGCGCAGGAAGCGCTCGGCGCCGAGCGCTTCCGTCAGCTCCGGGTGCATGACCTTGAGCGCGACCTTGCGGTGGTGCTTCAGGTCCTCGGCCAGGAACACGGTCGCCATGCCGCCACGACCGATCTCCCGCTCGATGGCGTAGCGGTCACCCAGTGCTTCGCGGAGACGCTCCAGGAGGTCAGGCATACACTCTCCCAGCAATGAACGAAGGATGCTCAATGTAGCGCAGCGGAGCCAGGGGCGCTCTGGTGGGATGTGCGGCAGTCCGTAGCGGTCAGGAACCGGGATGCTCGCTCCACTCGCCGAAACCCCGTGAATCTCTAATCATAGTATCTTGCCGGGCAGACGAGCGGCTTCCCCTCTGCGACCGGCGTCCGCATGGACAGGATCTGGCAGGACTTCAAGTACGGTCTTCGATCGCTCCGCCGCGGCGGACTTCTCATCGCGATCGCGGTCCTCTCCCTGGGGATCGGCATCGGCTCTGTCTCGACGATCTTCAGCGCCGTCGACGTGTTCATGTTGCGGCCGCTGCCGTTCCCTGAGTCCGGCGATCTCCACTCCGTTTACACTACGAATCACGAGCGTGGGTGGACCCAGGTCTCGTTCTCCGTTCCGGACTTCGTCGATTTCCGGGAGCGGAGCCAGACGATGGCGCTCGCCGCGTCGAGAGGCGCCGCCTTCAATATCTCCGAGGGCGACCGGCCCGAGCGGGTCCGGGGCCGACGCCTGACGTGGGACTTCTTTCGCGTGCTGGGCGTCGAGCCGGCCCTCGGACGGGCCTTCGTGCCAGACGAAGAGATAGAGGGCCAGGATCAGGTGGCCCTGATCAGCCACGGCCTGTGGGTGCGACGGTTCGGCCAGGATCCGGACATCCTCGGCACCGACGTGCTGCTGGACGGCGAGCCTCACACGATCGTCGGGGTGATGGCATCCGATTTCTGGTACGGCTCCATCTTCGACGACATCTGGGTGCCCCTGTCGATCACGGGAGAGGAGTCTCGCAACAGCCACTACCTGCAGGCTCTGGCACGCGTGAACTCCGGCTTCACGCACGCTCAGGCCCAGGACGAGACGGAGCGTATCGCCGGTCAGCTGGCTTCTGAGTACCCGGAGACGAACACGGGGAACGGGGCCAGGATCATCACGTTGCACGACGACATCTTCGGCGAGGGGTTCAAGGTCGGGACCTCGATCTCGTCCCTTGCCGTGCTCTTCCTGCTGCTCATCGCGTGCGCGAACGTGGCGAACCTGCTCCTCACCCACGCCGCCGGGCGGGAGCGCGAGATGGCCGTGCGCTCGGCCCTCGGTGCGGATCGGTCGCGCATCGTGCGCCATTTCCTGACCGATGCGCTAATCCTGTCGTTCGCCGGAGGGGCCCTCGGCGTCGTGGTCTCCGTGTTCGGAATCCGCTGGCTCGTTTCGCTGATGCCCCCCTGGTTCCCGCGAGTGAACGAGCTCGGCCTCGATGGGCGGGTCCTGTTGTTCACGGCGGCGATGGTGATCCTGAGCGCGATTCTGGTCGGCCTCGCGCCCGCGATCCAGGGCTCGCGGGTCAGCACCGCCGAGTCGCTCAAGGAAGGCGGGCGCAGCGGCACGGCGGCCCGCGGGGGACGCCTGCGCAAGGCTCTCGTTATTGGCGAGATCGCGCTGGCCCTGGCATTGCTCGTGTCCTCGGCGCTCCTGGTCCAGGCCTTCATCAACGTGCGACTCGCAGATCGCGGCTTTGATGAGAGCGACCTCCTGGCTTTTCGGATCGCGCTGCCGCAGCAAGAGTATCCGGACACCGTTTCAGTCACGGCGTTTCACGAACAGCTTGCCGAGCGCCTGGAGTCACTTCCCGGAGTCACCACCGTCGGCGCGACGACGATCATTCCGTCGCAGGGCAACAACTCCACCTACTACACGCTGCCGGGCGACGACATCGTGACGGACCAGGACCGCAAGGTGACCAACTGGCTCGACGTCACGCCCGGCTACTTCGAAGCGATGGACGTACCGATCGTGCGTGGCCGCGGGTTCGAAGACTCGGACCGCACAGGCAGTCGCGATGTGATCGTGATCAACGAACTGCTGGCGGAGCGTCACTGGCCGGACGAGGATCCGATCGGCCGCGAGTTCGTGTTCTCCACCTACCGCTCCGCGATCGTCGGGATCGCGGCCAACACGGGCGTGGCTGGCTCAACCCCGGGCGACCGACCGATGGTCTACTTCCCGGTCTACCAGGACGGTGACCGCAACCTGGGCTACCTGGTCGAGTCCGACGCTCCTCTCGAGTCTCTGATCGAGCCGATCCGTGCGGAGGTGAGGGCCCTGGATCCCAATATTCCAGCGTACAGCATCCGGCCCCTGAGCGACATCATCGACGAGTCTCTCGGCGGCGACACGATCATGGCCAAGATCATGAGCGTGGTGGCTGTGATCGCTCTGATACTCGCGCTGGCCGGAGTGTATGGCGTGATGGCCTACTCGGTCTCGCAGCGACGCCAGGAGCTGGGAATCCGCATGGCGCTCGGCGCGCAGAACAGTGATGTGGTCGGGATGATCCTGCGCCAGGGGATCGTCCTGGCCGTCGTTGGAATCGTCGTGGGTCTGGGCCTCGCGTTCGGGATGGCGAAGGGCGTGTCGTTCTTCCTGTTCGGGGTCAGCGCCTTCGAGCCCGTCACGTATGGCGGGATGGCGGCGGCACTGCTGATCGCCGGCATCGTGGCGACGTACTTCCCGGCGCGCAGGGCCACGAAGATCGATCCGGTGGAGGCCCTGCGGGCCGAGTAATGGGTCGTGAGCGGACTACAGCCCGGTCGTCAGATCGCGCAGCTCATGTCAGTGCCACAGCACATCGGCGACTTGATCATTCCGTGTCCATTCGGGCACTTCGAAACGTGAACCGTGCTGCCGTCGTCCTGCGTCAGCGTCTCGTGTACCAGTTCCGCACCGCAGTTGCCGCAGGTGATGATGCCGACGCTCATTCCGCACGTGGGGCAGGTGTACAAAGACATTTCTGTCTCTCTCGGTCTGGGGGTTTCGGTCG
>JAUVTH010000252.1 GCA_030601615.1 Gemmatimonadota bacterium | reverse complement strand
GCGCCGTTGAGGGCACCCTGGTACCGGACGTCCGGGAGCACGTGTTCAACGTCACCCGGCGCTGGCTGGATCCGAACGGCGACGGCGATCCCTCGGACGGGGTGGACGGCTTCCGCCTCGACGTGGCCGAGATCGTGCCCCTCGATTTCTGGCGCGAGTACCGGCGTGTGGTGCGGGAGATCAATCCGGAGGCCTACCTGGTGGGTGAGGTGTGGTGGGAGCAGTGGCCGGAGAGAATGTTCGACCCCGCCCCGTGGCTTCAGGGCGACGTGTTCGATGCCGTGATGAACTACCGCTGGTACGAGCCCACCCGCAGCTTCTTCGCCGGCGCTCCGCCGGGGCTGAGCGCATCGCAGTATGTCGCGGCCCTCGACTCCGTGGCCGCCGGAATCGCCCCGGCGCACCTCAAGGCGATGATGAACCTGACGGCAAGCCACGATACTCCTCGTTTCGGCACCTCCATCTACAATCCCGGCCGCTACAAGTACCAGGTCAACCCGAGAGAAAACCCGGACTACCGGATCGATCGTCCGGACAAGCGGACACAGGAAATCCAGCGGATGATCCTGGTGCAGCAATTCACCTATATCGGTGCGCCACACATCTGGTACGGGGACGAGGTGGGCATGTGGGGCAGTGATGACCCGGATCCGCGGAAGCCGATGGTGTGGAGCGATCTCGAGTACGAAGACGAGGTCACGCATCCCATGGGGCTGAACCGCCGGGCCGATGCGGTCGCGACCGACCTGGGACTCTTCGGGACCTACCAGGAACTGATCGCGCTCCGGAGAGACAACTTGCGGCTGTTCGTGGACGGCAAGATCACATGGCTCCTGGCGGACGATCCGAACTGCCTCCTCGCCTACGGCCGAGATCTCGGTGATCAACACGCGATCATCGCGTTCAACGCTTCCGATGATGTGCAGGATATGAGTGTCGAGGCAGAGGATGGCACGTGGCGCACGGCGTTCGCGGCGGGTGGACAGGCTCCGGAGACGGTGGAGGTCGCTGGCGGATACCTGGCGGCCGAGCTTCCGCCCTTGTCAGCCCGCGTCGGGATCCTGGTTGGGAAATAAGGTCACGGAGCGCACGAGCGAGAGCAGCGTAGCCTTCATAGCGCGAGTACCCCCGCGGGCGGAGTCATTCCGCCGGCCGGATTCGGATCGCCTGCCCTCCGCCAGGCGCCAGGCTGAGCGTCAGGCTCGAACCCGCGTCCACCGGCTGCTCTGAAATCTCGATGGGAAACGGATTATCGAGCCAGTGAGCCCCTTCCCCGTCCGCGTAGATCTCGGCCACGAAGTTCTCGCCCTCGGGCAGGAACGACAGCGTGATGTCGAAACTCCTCGCTTCCTCGTCCGTGATCGCGGCGAGGTACCAGTCGGGTCCATTCCGGTCCTTGCGCAGGACCACCACGAAGTCGCCTATCCTGCCCCCGAGCGTCGCCGTGAGCTCCCAGTCCGCCGGTACGTCTCGAATGAACTGGAAGGCGGGCTGCCCCTCGTAGTTTTCGGGCAGATCTGCCGCCATCTGGAGAGGCGAGTACAGCACCACGTACAGGGCTAGCTGCTTGGCGAGCGTCGTGCGCAGTCGTGACTCCTCGGGCAGGCGCGGCGTGCCGTCGCTCGATGAAACCAGGATGTCGAACACACCGGGAGTGTAGTCCAGCGGCCCCGCGATCATGCGCGTGAAGTAGAGGATCGTGTGGTGCTCGGGGGGATTGCCGCCTTCCCTTCCCCAGGCGTTGTACTCCATGCCCCGGGCTCCCTCCCGGGTCATCATGTTCGGGTACGTGCGCCTCTCACCCGTGTCCTTGATGGGCTCGTGCACGTTGAGCATGATCTCGTGGCGCGCTGCCGCCTCGATCACCCGGCGCCAGTGCCGCACCATGTACTGGCCGTGGTGCGCGTGACCCTCGGCGGTCTTGTCGCCGACGTAGCCCGTCTTGAGAGCCCGGATGCCGAGCCCCTGGTACAGCGCGAACGCGTCGTCCAGCTGGCTCTCGTAGTTCTCGACTCCCATCGACGTCTCGTTGTGTCCGATCAGGGACACGCCGCGCTCGCTCGCATAGGCGGCCAGTGCCGGAAGGTCGTAGTCCGGATAGGCCTCGGTGAACGAGAACAGGTCGGCGTTGGCGATCCAGTCGCCGTCCCAGCCCACGTTCCACCCCTCCACGAGCACGCCGCCGAAGCCATTGTCCGCCGCAAAGTCGATGAAGCGCCGCGTGTTCTCGGTCGTGGCACCGTGCCTCGGCCCCGAGCTCCAAGTCACCTTGTTGATGTGCATTCCCCACCAGATGCCGACGTACTTCATCGGCTCGATCCAGCTCACATCCTCCAGGACGTTCGGCGGGTTCAGGTTGAGTCCGATGGTCGATGGGGCCAGATCAGCCGCGCGGTCCGCGATCTGAATCGTTCGCCACGGCGTCACGAAGGGCGTCCGGCCTCGCACCTTCACGCCGTCGGCCCACGCCGGGAGAGTGACCGACAGGCGGCGCTCCCACGAGCCCGTCAGGTTCATGCCCGCGTAATCCACCAGGTTCGCCTCGTGAATCACGAGGACCGGCCCGTCCAGGGTCTCCAGAGTGAGAGGCGTGTGAACCTCCGGAATCGTGCTGGCGGGTGACGAGCGATACAGGAGTTCGTACCGGTGCGTCGGATCGTTCGCCGGGATCCACCAGGCCCGCGGGTCCTCCGCCAGGTGGAACTCGGTCAGCTCGTCCGTGATCGCGAACTCTTCCAGGCCCGGTTGCTCCGGCAGCTCGTAACGGAAGGCGATGCCGTCGTCGAACGCCCGGAAGACCACTACGAACTGGCGGCCCGGATCCCCCGTTTCCGCCACCGAAACGCGCAACTCGTTGTGCAGGTCCCGCACGAGCGCCACTTCGCCCCACGGCTGCTCCCACACCTCGTCGTTGCCGTGGCGTTCCGAACCCGTGATCTCCAGGCCCTCCAACAGCGGCGGCGCGTCCCGGAACTCGAATCCGAGGCGAGATGGCAGCAGCACTGTCCGCCCGTCGCGTTCGAGAGCGTAGACGAGCGCGCCCTCCACGACTCCGACGGTCACCACGTTGCGCTCGTCCGGAGAGGAAAGCTCCAGCGCACTCTGGGCCAGGCCATACCCGGCGGTCACCAGCAACGCCGCCGCCGCGATCCCAAGAACCGCCGTGCGCCTCACTCCACGTCCACCTCTATGGATGTTTATCATCGGTCCAGTCCAT
>JAUVTH010000233.1 GCA_030601615.1 Gemmatimonadota bacterium | reverse complement strand
CCTCGTGAAAATGACCACCCGCAACGAGAGAATCGTCACGCGCTTGATCGAGGAGGAGCTCAGAGACTCCTTCATCGACTACTCCATGAGCGTCATCGTTCAGCGCGCCCTTCCCGACGCCCGGGACGGCCTCAAGCCGGTACACCGGCGTATCCTGTACGCGATGTACGAACTAGGCCTCCTGCCGGAGCGGGGGCACAAGAAATGCGCCACGGTCGTCGGAGATGTGCTCGGCAAGTACCACCCGCACGGGGACAGCGCCGTCTATGACGCACTGGTTCGCATGGTGCAGGAGTTCTCGCTGCGGTACCCGCTCATCGACGGCCAGGGCAACTTCGGCTCCATCGACGGCGACAGCGCGGCCGCCTACCGGTACACGGAAGCCAAGCTGGCGCCCGTGGCGATGGAGCTCCTGACGGACATCGATCGCGACACGGTAGACTTCTCGCCCAACTTTGACGGCCGGCTCGAGGAACCGACGGCCCTGCCCGCACGGCTGCCGCATCTGTTGCTCAACGGTTCGGACGGCATCGCGGTCGGCATGGCCACGAAGATCCCGCCGCACAACCTGCGCGAGCTCGCGGCCGCCACGGACTACCTGGTTGGTAACCCCGACTGCACCGTCGACGAGCTGGTCGAGCTGATCGACGGCCCTGACTTCCCGACCGGCGGCTACATCTGGGGCTGGGAGGGAATCGGAGACGCCTACAGAAAGGGCCGGGGACTCATCGAGATGCGGGCCCGGATGCATCTCGAGGAGGGCATGTACGGCAAGAACTCGCTCGTGATCACCGAGCTTCCCTACCAGGTCAACAAGACGCGGATCATCGAGCAGATCACGAAAATCGTTCGGAGCGGTCGCGTCGACGCCATCACGGATCTTCGCGACGAGTCGGACAGGGACGGCATCCGGCTCGTCATCGAGCTCAAGCGCGATGTCGACATGAGGAAGCTGGTCAAGACGCTGTTCCTCAAGACGCAGCTCAAGAGCACCTTCGGGGTCATCATGCTGGCTCTCGTAGATGGCCGACCCGAGCAGCTGGACCTCAAACGCGCGCTCCAGTGCTTCGTGGATCACCGGCTGGACGTGATCCGGCGACGCGCCGTGTTCGAGCTGGACAAGTCGGAGGATCGGGCGCACGTCCTCGAGGGCCTTCTCACAGCGCTCGATCAAATCGACCGCGTAATCGAGATCATTCGGGCCTCGACGTCGCCGGAATCGGCGGCCGATCGCCTGTGCGCAGAGTTCGGCCTGACCGGGCGTCAGGCGGACGCGATCCTGGCGATGCGCCTCGCTCGCCTCACGCAACTGGAGCGCAAGAAGCTCATCGAGGAGCTCGAGGGACTGCGCAGCCGGATCGTGGAGCTTCGCCACCTGGTCGAGCAGGACGCCACGAGGCGTGACATGCTGCACGCCGAGCTGGCGGAGTTGACGACCCGCTATGGCGACGACCGGCGCACCGAGATACTGGACGAGAGTGAGCCGTTCCCTCTGCCCACCGGAGAGGGAGGCGAGTCGTCCCTGGTCCTGATCAGTCGCCTCGGATACGCCAAGGCGTTGGCCGTCAGGGGGAGTGGCGGCATATCGGGAGTGGAGGCGATGGCGGAGCGGGATGGCGACTTCGTTCGTCAGTCCTTCGTTGCCCGTGGCTCCACCGAAGTCCTGTTGTTCACGGCAAAGGGCAGCGTGCTCTCCCTGGCCGTGAAGGACCTCCCTCGCGGCACGCGCAGATCACGAGGAAAGCAGATCTCGGACATGGTGGACGTGGCGCCCGGTGACAGGATCGTGTCCGTCATACCTGTCCCCGAGTTTGACGCCGAGAGGTTCCTGCTGTTCGTAACCCGGGATGGTCAGGTCAAGCGGACGGCTCTGTCCGAGTACTCGAACGTGAGGGGCAGCGGTATCCGAGCGATCGGGCTTACCGGAGATGATGAGGTGATGATGGTGCGTCCGAGCGTGGGCACGGGAGACTTGCTTCTCGCCACGCGGGGAGGTCTGGCGATCCGCTTCGGGGAGGAAGAGATCCGGCCCATGGGACGCACGGCGAAGGGCGTGCGCGGTATCGAAGTCAGCAAGGATGACAGCCTGGTTGCGGCCCTTGCGCCCAGAAGGGACAGCGAGCTGCTTGTCATCGGGGCGAACGGGTTTGGAAAGCGCGTCCCGTTCACGGATCTGAAGCGCCAGGGACGGGCTGGGAAAGGCATGACTCTGCTGCCCGACACGGACAGGGTGGGGGACCTGGTGGGAGTGCTGCCGGTGCACCCGGGAGAGCTCGGGATGTGCGAGATGGTATCTGGCGAGGTCGTTCCGGTGGTGGTCGACACCCTACCCGTGAAGCCGCGGCGGGGCGCATCCGTACGGATCGAAGCGTTGGCCGGGCATGCGGGGCTGATCGCTGCCGTCCATCCCCTGCGCGCATCGACGGAGGACAGGGAAGAAACCGGCACTGCCGAGAGCGGAACGCTTGCGGAAGGGAACGTCGAAGAGCCGGCTGCAACCCGGGAAGACACCGCCGAACTGGTTGCCGAACCATCCGAGCAATCGGGAGGAGACTCCCAGGGCCAGCTGTCCTTCTAGCCGGGGGCCGAAAGACCCCGAGCGATGTGCTCCAAGGGGACGGTCATTCCCGGTTCACGACGATTCCGGTTCGAACCGGGAGGGTCGTGATCCCGCTGGTCAGATCGCGCACGGTGACGGTCGTGCGGTACCGGCCGGGAGACGAAGCGGACAGGTCGATCCGGAGGTACCCTCGGGTCACGATCTGCCCCCCGGTCGCTACGGTGCCGGGATAGGACAGGTCGAATGCCTGACCGCCGCCTTCGGGCTCCAGCACCACACGGGTCTCAAACCGTCCTCCGGGCGTCAGGTTGTAGGCCTCGTAGTAGATGAATGCGATTCCGTCACTTCCCGTCACGTGAGCCGGTGTCGGGTTCAGGCTGATACCTGTCACCGGTGACCACGCGCCCATGGAATCGGGCGACACGGCAACGTTGGAGAGCAGCGGGAGATCGGAGCCCATGTCACGCACGAAGAGATCTCCGGTCGCGTACCCTCCCGCGGGTTTCTCGTCATCCCTCTCGCCGGTCGCATTAACGTCCGCTACCACCAGCATCCATCGGTAGGCGCCTGGTGGGAGATCAGCGAACATACGGATCGACAGGCCCGCTTCCCTGTCCAGAACCGTGTCAGTCGGAAGCTCGAAGGATACCGGAATGTTGCGGTAGGACGATCCGCTCTCGTCCAGCAGAGTCCACACCACATCCACACGATAGACGTCGCGTCCGTCCCGCAGTTCAGGATTCAGCTTCGACGCTTCCACGAGGCCGTTCATCCAGGTCCTCGTCAGGCCGGGCCGGGGGGCCCGGAAACTCAGCCATTCGAGGCCGAAGTTCACGCTGAGGTCCACGGGAGGCCGCTCGGGCACGCTGGCCACGGCGTATTCCCCGTCCGCCCAGGTCCAGTCTCGCTCGTCCGTCAGCTCCTCGGCGAGTCG
>JAUVTH010000029.1 GCA_030601615.1 Gemmatimonadota bacterium | reverse complement strand
GGCATCGGCACGACTCTCGAGGCGCTCATGATATGGCAGCTTTGTCAGGTGGGACACCTGAAGCGGCGACCACTCATCATGGTGGGCGGCATGTGGCGTGACCTCGTGGACTGGGGCCGAACGCACTGGCTGTCCGCGGATGCGAGCCTGGCCGATCCGGATGACCTCGAGATCCCCATGTGCGTGGATACCGTGGACGACGCCGTGACGTTGATCCGCGGAAACCTCGAAGAGTGGGCGGCGGACGAGGCTTGACCGGCCGGATCCGGTCTCATTCCAGCGGGAACGCGCTCCCCCGCTCCGGCACCTCGACGGCGGCAGTTCCCGCGGCGCGCAGGTCCTCCGCGAGCGCAGACGCACTGTGTTCTTCGCCGTGGACGAGGAAGTAACGGGTCACGCGCCCTGTATCACGAACCGACCCCGCCCACGCCAGCAGGCCCGTCCGATCGGCGTGAGCGCTGTACGCGTCCACCCGAGCCGTGCGGGCCCTGACCTCGACGGAAGTTCCCAGGACCCGAACCTCCGTGTTCCCTTCCAGCAAGCGCCGTCCGAGAGTGTGCTGGGCCTGGTATCCAACGAACAGCACCGTTGTGCTCGGGCTGCCGAGGTGATTGCGCAGGTGATGCAGGATACGACCACCCTCGCACATACCGGACGCGGCGATGATGATCGCCGGACCCTTACGCCTGTTCAGGGCTTTCGATTCATCGGCCGAGCGAAGGTACCGCAGGTGGCGAAAACCGAGCGGATCTCCGTCCGGGTCCGTGGCCATCGTGTCGAGCATCTCGCGATCGTAGCACTCTGGATGACGGCCGTAGACCTCGGTGACGTTGATCGCCAGCGGACTGTCCACGAAGACGTCCACGGGCGGAAGGTCTCCGTCCTCCCACAGCTGATTCAGCCGATACACGAGCTCCTGAGTGCGCCCCACCGCAAACGCGGGAACGAGCAGTTTTCCACCCGACTTGCACGTGGCCTCGGCGTGGTGGAGCAGGTATTCGCGAGCCTTCGATGGTGGCTCATGCTCCCGGTCACCGTAGGTGCTCTCCATGATGACGTAATCGGCGTCCCGCGGTATCTGCGGGTCGCGCAGGATAGGTAGCCCACGTCTTCCGATGTCGCCGGAGAACACGAGCCGCCTCGTCCGGCTTCCCTCGGTCAGATCGAGGATCACCGAGGCGGAGCCCAGGATGTGTCCCGCGTCTACGAAGCTCGCCCGGATGCCGGGCGTCGGCTCGAAGATGCGGCCGTAGTGCACGGGCCGGAACCGGCCGAGGGCCTTGCGAGCGTCGCCGATCAGGTAGAGCGGCTCGAACGGCCGCTTGCCCTGCCTCCTGCGGCGACGGTTCACGTAGCGGACATCCGATTTCTGAATGTGCGCGGAATCGACCAGCATGTGCCGGCAGAGGTCGCGGGTGGCCGGAGTAGCGTAGATCTTCCCCTTGAATCCGGCTCGCACGAGCGTCGGGAGGTTGCCAGAGTGGTCGATGTGGGCATGGCTCAGGATCACGGCGTCGATGGACGATGGTTCGAACGGGAAATCGCGGTTTCTCTCGAAGGCGTGCTTGCGGCGGCCCTGGTACAGGCCGCAATCCAGCAGAATCCGGTGGCCCCCGACTCGGAGCAGATGCATCGATCCGGGGACTTCCCTCGCCGCGCCCCAGAACTGGATTTCCATGCCACACCCCGTTTCCCAGGTGATTGGTTCCCGCCGGTTCGACTCCGGCCCGGTACGATGGCAACACGGCGGTGCTCGCTCGACGAGCCGCGATCAGGTACCCGGGACAGGCCCTCCCTTCCACGGTCGGTCGGAAAGCCCGCGTTCGGCAGCTCCCACGGCGAGCTGGGCACGAGCCTCCTTCGTCTCACGGATCACGACGGTCTCCGCGAGCTTGTCCTCGAGTCCCTGCCGGTTGCGGTCCCACAGAATGCGGAGGAATCCTTCCATCCCGGTGAACAGCGAGGCGGCGTACCCTCCGAACCGCTCGAACGCGACCCAGTAACTGATCGCGTTGCCGTCCAGTTTCACGACCCTGATTCCCAGCACGCGCTTGCCCGGCGTGCGTCCTTTGAAGAACGCCGTGAGGAATGTGAAGTAGAGCCCGGACCAGCCGATCCCGAGCCCCAATTCGTCCAGGAACGCGAGGATCGTACTGATCAGTCCCCTGTCGCGCTCCACCTCGAGCGCTTCCTCGGTCGACTGGAGCTCCGCGGCCAGCCCCTCGTTCCGGGCCTCAAGGCGCACGATCTGCTGCTCTCTCTCGTTCCATTCGTCCGCGGCCACACGAGGACCCAGCAGCGGTGCGATGGACATCTCGGCCGCGGTGTCTCCCGACGCCCGGGCAGCACTGAAGGCAAACAGGAGAGAGTCCAGGCTCAGCTCCTCGTCGGCGGGAGCCTGCTCAGATGCCGAGCCGATCGCCCTCTCGATCGCCCGAACGACGGGCTCGTCAGTATCGTCGGCGAGGTCATCGAGAACAGCCCGCATCTGGCCGGGAGAGATGCCCTGCTCTTCCAGCCGGCGAACGACCCGGGCGGCCGCTTCCTCCGCTTCCGTAGTATCGGAGGTGCCGAGCAGAGACATGAGATCGGCGGCTGCGCCGAGAGTAACTGGAACGGCCTCGCCGCCCACGCCCTGTGCCTCGAATAACACGCTGTCCTCATCGAGGAACATCGTCCCCCACACGGCCAGCACGGCGACGAACACGATTACGGCTCCGCCACAGCCGATCGTGGCGCGCGCTACCTTGCTCCCAAGTCCCGCCTTCCTGCCGCGGAAAGCGAGCCAGAACAGGAAGGATCCGCCCGCCAGGGCGAGGAGCACGCCGCGCGCGTTCGCGAGAAGGCCGATCAGTGACAGATCGATCAGGATGGCGGCTGCACGGCGCCACGGATGGGCCAGCGGAAGACCCAACAGCTCCGGCGCCACGGAGAAGGCGTCCGGCGTGATGATCTCGCGGGGATCCTGACCGTTCGACATGTCGTCAAGGTAAGTGCGCACTCGGCGCCCCGACAAACGAGCCGGGTACCGCAACGGCCCGCTGGCGGGTGCGCAGGAGGGACGGCCGGGGTGACCCGTCCCCTTACGGTGTATCTCGTGTGGTGGCCCGGCGGACGCTCTCGACCGCCGAGGCCCGATCAGATGGAGAGCGTCCGGGTTTCCGGCGTGGTGGCGCGGAACGGCACCCAATTGAGGGGCCCCTCCGCCCCGTCACGCAGCTCGAGGTGCCGGGGCATCACCCTGATTCGAGGCACCGAGAAGTTGAAGTCGAATGAGGGCGAGTCTTCAGGACCGAAGAAGAACCCGTGCACCTCACCGTCCGTCGACTCCCATCTGTTCTCCTCCTCGGGCAGGTCCACGGTGATCGTCTTCTCGCTGCGGTCGCGCAGGATGCGGATTGCCACGGGTCCCGCCTCGGCCTTCCACACCAGGCGCGACACGTCCCCCGGCCCGTCGATCTCTTCTCCGTCGACGGCGATGATCACGTCGCCCGCCCTGAGACCGGCGCTTGCGGCCGGCGAGTCGTCCTTGACCGTCGTGATCAGAACGCCGGTCCGGTCGCCGAGGCCGAAGTACTCGGCAAGCTGCGGCTCGAGATTCTGGATGCCGACTCCGAGTCTGCCGCCACGATTCGACATGAAGGACAGGACGTGGGGCATCTCGCGGATCCTGACGTTCAGGTCCCGCAGGTGGTCGCGGTTCATCTCGAGCTGCTCACGGAGTTCCAGGGCCCGCCCCTCGTTCCAACCCGAGCGCAGGTTGAATGACCGGGCCATGCCGCCTGTCTCGCCGAGCACGACAGTCAGGGAGCGCTCAGATCCTCCCCGGATCAACCCCACGGTCGCCGTGCGGCCGGCCGGAGTCTCGCCCAGGATCCGGCGAAGCTGCGCCTCGCTTTCGACGCGACCGCCGTTCCAGATCAAGATCACGTCGTCCTCCTGCAGGCCCGCGTCCCGCGCCGGACCCTCGTCCGCAACGCCCGTGATGAGCACGCCGCGCTCCTCGCGCAGGTCCAACCTGTCGACGTCCTCTCCCGTCACGTCGGCGATGTACACGCCCAGGTAGCTTCCCTGGCCGAACGCCAGCACGCGGACGAGACCCTCCGCGTCACTCTTTTCCTGGGCCCTCAACGTCCCTGCCAGCCCGACTCCCGCGATTAGCGTGGCCAGGGCCAGGACGCTCGCTGCCTTCGCTCTCATTTCCCCACACTCCTCATTTCGTGACCAACCCGCTCGCGCCCTTGAGGGCCCGACGACCGAATTGCGGCGGGCATTCTTCGCTCTCTCTCAAACTTGGACATGTGAGGCCGGGAACAGAGTTGCCCGTCAGAGAACCGCCACCTGGAGCGCTGCGGCAATGACATGAAAGGATGCGCTTCCGGCCATCCACGTGTCGCCGTCCAGGTTGATCCACATGGGCGGATCCGCCTGCAGGAAAACATCGGAAGCGCGGTGGATCGAAACGCCCGGGTGAGCCGCATGGCGTCCGAGCAGGACGCGCGGTATCAGCGTTGCGAGGCGAGGCGGGCTGACGGCATGGATGATGACCAGATCGAGCTGCCCGTCGTCGGTCCTGGCACCCGGCGCAAGAGGTACCCTGCCTCCGGCATACATGGAATTCGCGGCGATCACCATCAGCGCCTTCGTCACGATCGATCGGCCGTCCACCAGGAGCTCGACAGAGTACGGCCGCAGGTCCCGGAGCTGTCGAAGGGCGGCGAGCGGATACGCCACGAGACGCCAGCGACGACGGAAGCGGGGGCTCATGCTCTCCCCGATGCGCCCACAGAAGCCGGCAACCGCAGCGTTCGTCAGGTACAGGTCGCTCTCCACCGGATCGGCCGAGACGGCCCGGATCAGGTCCAGGGACGTCGTCTTCACGCCCGTGGCCACGACGGCCGCCTCCTCGATGCCGGATGGCAGGCGAAGAGAAAAGGCGAGGTCGTTTCCCGTGCCGGTGGGGATGATTCCCAGTCCGGCGTCGCCACCGCCTCGGAACAGTCCGGTCGCCACTTCGCGCACCGTCCCATCCCCTCCCGCGGCGATCACACGCGCGTAACCGGAGCGTGCCGCGTCCTCAGCCAGCTCGATCGCATCTCCAGGCCCGGAAGTGCGTTGAAAGTCGGCGTCGATCCGCCGAGCGAGGCGGTCCTGAAGCTCGCGGGGGTCGATCCCACCGCCCGCAGCTGGATTGAGGATTACGAGCGTTCTCATAGCAGGATAACTTGTGGGTTTCACGTCCGTGTTCACCAGTGACGAGAGGAGCGGGCCTCATGAGCGCGCTCGACGAGCGGGATCTTGCAGCGGCGGCAGACCTCCTCAGCGACGCTTCCCGGATCGCAGTCATGACGGGAGCGGGGATCTCGGCCGAGAGCGGAGTGCCCACGTTCCGTGGGGCCGGCGGTTTCTGGAGGGGCCGCTCCGCGATGGACCTCGCGACGCCGCAGGCCTTCAACCGAGACCCGGAGGATGTCTGGAAGTTCTACCGGTACCGGATCGACGGGCTTTCCCGCGTGGAGCCCAACGCAGGTCACCGGGCGCTCGTGTCCCTGGAACGCCGGTGCGAGCGCTTCTGGCTGATCACTCAGAACGTTGACGGCCTCCACCATGCTGCGGGAAGCGAGCGTGTCATCGAGCTTCACGGCACCCTGGCGGAGGTCCGCTGCCGCGTGTGTGCCTACCGCTGCCCGTCAAGCGAGCTGCCCGACGACCCGGTTCCCGGCTGTCCCTCGTGTGGTGACCTCCTGCGCCCCGCCGTGGTGTGGTTCGGCGAGGACTTGCCCCGTGCTGCCCTCGCGGAGGCCGACGAGGCGATGGCCCATTGCGAGGTCATGCTCGTGGTCGGCACCTCGGGCCTCGTCGAGCCCGCAGCTTCATTCGCGCGGTGGGCCCGGTCGCGGGGAGCCTCGATCGTGGAGGTCAATCTCGAGACGACGCCCATCAGCTCCGTGGCCGACGTGAGTGTCTTCGGTCCTGCGGGAGAGGTGCTGCCTCGGATCGTCGGGTAGAGCCCGCACGTGTCAGCAAGCGTCAGCACGTATCAGTAGGTGTCAGCGAACCTTTGGCTGCGGACTCAGATGGAGATCTTCCGCAACGCCTCGAAGAAGGCAACCACCTTCCGACGGTCGAGGATGTCGCCGGTTCGCACTCCGCTGCACACGTCTACGCCATAGGGCCGTACGGACCGCACAGCGTCCTCCACGTTTCCCGGATTCAGTCCGCCCGCCAGCAGCACAGGCCGATCCACCGTGTCGACGATTTCCCTGCTGATTCCCCAGTCGTGTGTCTTGCCCGACCGCGGCTCCCACCGGTAGGGCACCTGCGGATTGGCGGAATCGAGCACCAGGGCATCGACCTGCCTCGCGGCCACGATCGCCGCCTGCACCGCCGTGCGGTCCACCACGTGGATTGCCTGAACGAGAGACACTTCCGGAAGCTCCATCCGCAGCCGGAGATAGTCGACCGGCGCCAGCGTATCCCAGAGCTGGAGGGTGTTTACTCCGCAGTTCTGAGCCTTCTCGATCAGGCGATCGGCGTCGGTGACGGCCGTCAGGAGAAAGGTGCCCACCGAAGGCGGCAGGGAGTCCACGATCTCCCGGATCGTCTCCTCGGGCAGCTCTCCGGGACCGCCGGACATCTCCGATACCAGTCCCAACGCAGCGGCGCCGAAAGAGAGCGCCACCTGCGCCTCCTCGGGCGAACGGATGCAGCAGATCTTGACCTGGACGGGAGAGATGACCATCGATACGGCCCTTTCGTCTCGCGCGACTTCCACCGTGGACAAGATCGCGCACGTCGGGCCGACGGGAAAGACCGCTACAAGAGTGCGTCCATGTACAGCAGCAGCTGCCAGCGCAGGGGACCCGGGCCGTGGACGCCTCGCGCCAGGTCGGCCCTGAGCAGTCCGTCGAGGAGTGAGAGACCTCCCCCCACGGCGATGGACGGATCGGTCATCCCGAACTCCGATCGAACACCGGCCGACCCGAAGTCGCCGAACGCGACGAGTCGGACTCCCGGGTAACCGAGCGCCAGCTCCGTGCGCGCGAGCCAGAACGCTTCCCCCGTAATCTGATCAGCCTCGAACGACCGGACCGTCTGTGGGCCCGCCACGTAGTAGAGCCGCTGCACGGGCACTTCACCGAATGTGCTTCCGACCGACCACTCGAGGCTTCCGGCCAAGCGCCAGAACAACGGGCGCGTCGCGGTGGCTCCAATCGCGATCCGGGCGTACTCGACATCTCCGACACCCACCTCACCCCACACGGATCCGGTGGTGATGAGCCCCCGCGGGTCGACGCCGCCCTGGGTACGTAGACGGCCCGAGAGACCGGCAATCGTGATCTCGTCAGCCTTGATGTTCGGCGGCGGATCCGCGCGGCCGAGGAGGTTCGCCAGGGAAAAGTCGGTGTTCTTCTCCACCCCCCAGCGCGACTCGGCGAATGCCTTCACCCCGTGCCGGACCGGGCCCGATTCGTCCTCGAATCCTATGGAAACGCCTCCGGCCCGGTAGTATTGGCCGTAATCGTATCCCAGAATGAGAGCGTTGATCGAGGCCTCGAGGTTGAGGGGATTCCCCCAGTCGTTGGCCGCCTGCAGGCGGTAGTATGCCATCGCCTCGACCGCACCGTTGGGGAGCTCTTCTCGCAGGCCCAGTTCCACGTTGGGCACCAGGTCACCGATCCCGATGCGGAGCTCTCCCCACCCGACCAGTCCGGCAACCGGTCCCTGCCGACGCAGCCCGGCGCTGAGACCCTCGACCCGGTTGAAGCGGAAGATGCCGAAGCGGGATAGAGCCGGCGGCGCGATGGCGTGGGCGACGGTGACCCGGTCGAGCTCCTCACGCATGCGGTCGATCTCCCGCCGGCTGAAGCTCAGGGGCTCTCCGGCAAAGAACTCGTCCGACAGCAGCGGCGAGTTCCGCAGCGAGTCGCGCGGCGGGAGGATGACCACCTCCCGGACCGTGCGGCCGTCGTCCAGCTCCCGCTCCGCCGTCCGTCGCTCCCAGCCCGGCGGGAGATCTTCCTCGGCCACGTCCAGCGTGTCCGCCTCGTTGAGGGAGTAGTCCGCCACGGATATCTCGATCACCACCGGTACTCGGAGAAGCCTGCCGACCCGGCCCTCTCCCTCGAACCGAATGCGCCACGGAAGCCACCACCGGAGCTCCTGCAGGGCGTAGTCCACGATCATGTGGTCGACGCTCGCGGTGATCGGCTTGATGAATCCCGGTACCTCCTTCGCGTCCTCCGGCTCGTCCAGCTCCAGGATGAAATCGCGCGCCGGCCGGAACGCGCCACGCACCAGCGCGGCGCTCTCCAGATCGAACCAGATCGCGCCGACGAGGAGTCCGAACTCGACGCGCCGGGGCTCGAGGCGTACCTGGACGAGTGTGATCTCGCGGCCGCTGGACGGAAGGATGATCCGTATCGTGTCCCCGGAGGCATATCGGTAGTGGAAGGCGGCCGTGTCGGCGAGCGGGTGCAGGAACGCCTCGCCACCCATCATCAGGCGGTCGCCCGCGGGGTCCAGCGGAATCAGGTCGTCCGGGTCCTCACCATATTCGCCGCGTTCGATTTTCCGGTCCTCGTCGTTCGCGAGATCACCGAGAATCGGCACTTCCTGCCGACTCCCGAGCCAGCGGTACGTTTCCTTGCCAGCGGAATCCCACCGCACCCGCGCGATCTGCTCGCTCACGAACAGGCCACGCTCCCGCCTGAACCGCGCGGCCGACAGCCCGACGTACACGCGCTCCGTGATCGTGGCCTCGTAGCTCGCGAGGCCTGCCGCCTCGGTGCCACGAGCCTCTCGCGCACGCTCGATTATCGCCCGCGCCCCTTCGTCCGCGTAGGTATCGGACGGAATCGTGTCCCGTTGCGTCGGGACCGCCTCGGCGGGGGCTGCTGAATCGGCCTCGACCCGCGATCGCTCCAGGCGCGCGGAATCGGACTGGGCGGGAGCCGGCTCCTGGGCCGGAACCTGGACGGCGCGGACGAAGCTGCCGACCAGAAGCAGGGCGACCACCAGGGGCGTCCTGAGGATGTTCGTGCTTACCAGCGACACAAGCTCTCCGGCTGGCTCGGGGTTATCTTGTGCGTGTCCATACGCCGCCGCCCGGCAAACAGTTTCACATTGCCCGACCCGGAAGTGTTTTTTCTGTCCGCCGAGCGCGCTGTCGGTTGCCGCTCCGCCCCAGAGCGATCAGGTTGTTGATAGGAACGCGGGCCAGTTTTTCGCCTGCTGAGAACACTTTTCCGGAAACGATAGAGACAATGATCAGCGAGAAGCTTCAGGACGCCATCAACGAGCAGATCAAGTACGAATTGTACTCGGCGTATATGTACCTGGCGATGTCGGCCGATTGCTCCGACCGAAACCTCACGGGGTTCGAGCACTGGATGCGGTTGCAAGCGCAGGAAGAGATCGAGCATGCCATGCGGTTCTACGATTTCCTCCTGGAACGGGGCGGACGCGTGGAGTTGCAAGCGATCGACAAACCGCCGTTCGAATTTGGATCTCCCCTGGAGATCATGGAGCAGTCGCTCGAGCACGAGCGCTTCGTTACTTCGCGAATCAACGGACTGTACGACCTCGCTCAAGCGGAGCAGGACCGCCCGGCCCAGATCATGCTACAGTGGTTCGTCACTGAGCAGGTCGAGGAGGAGGCCAGCATCGACGAGATCGTGCAGCGCATGAAGATGTTCGGGACCGACGGTGCGGCGCTATTCATGCTGGACCGCGACCTCGAGGCCCGCGGACCCGAGGAGGTTGAAGCGTAGCATGCGTGTTGGACCGGGGCCGGGACTGCCGGCCTTGCACGGCGTGACGCTCGGCGGCGTCTTCCTGGCGGCGTTCCTCCTTGCGGGATGCGATCTTCGCGGACGGGGCGAAGTTGAACCGGCCGACGAGCCGACCGCACACGAGGAGTCTTCCGTACCGGCCGAGTTCGCCGAGAGTCTCGGGATCGACCTCGCCACCATGCGCCAGACACCGTCGGGCCTGTACATCGAGGATCTGGCCGACGGACGCGGGCTGGCGGCACGCTCAGGCCATGTGGTCGTCGTGCACTACACCGGCTGGCTACCCAACGGAGAGCAGTTCGACAGCACTCGAGACGCCGGAGAAGCCAGGAGATTCCAGCTTGGGGCGCGTCGGGACGTAATCGAAGGCTGGGACGAAGGGGTCACCGGAATGCGGATCGGAGGCAAGCGGCGGCTCGTGGTTCCTCCGCACCTTGGCTATGGGGCCAGGGGAGTACCGGGAGCGATACCACCGAACGCGACCCTGGTCTACGAGTTCGAGCTCCTCGACATCAAGATGTAGCGGGGGGTGGCGCAGGAGATAGATTTCTTCCGCTTCTCGCCATGATCGCACCGGCCGCGAATCCACCCCCGTACACCACCAACGCGGGAACCCATTGCCCCCAGACGAGGGCGAACAGCGGCGCGGCGGCGACGGTCGCGGGAAACAGGACGGATGCAGCGACGATCCCCCACACACCAGCCACGTCGGCCGCGATCCGGAGCCCGAGCTCGAGCCCCGTGAGCACGGCGACTCCCATGCCCAAGTACGCCAGGGCCCGAACCAGTGAATTACGCGTGTATCGCATGACTCCCGCCGTTCACGAAGCCGGGATTGGGTCAAAACGTCCCCACCACCTCCCGTGCACCCGGCGCCTGTAAACGCAGGATCACGGCCCCGGCGGTGCCTGAGGGTACAACACGTTGTGATTCAAGACGATGCGGCCGTGCGGCCCCAGGTGTCCGGAAGCAGACAGGGGGGAACACATTGCAGGACACGGCGAGAAATGCCGGACCCTGTCGGATCTGGCGTCTCGTGGCCGCCCG